>JALEXS010000055.1 GCA_022780025.1 Mollicutes bacterium
CTTCCTTTTGCTATACCTTTATTTAAGCATATTTTACGTAAATAAGCAAAATTATGACAACTTTAATGCAACAAATTTTGTGATAAAGACTAAATGGTCATTTTTTTAAAAATCTGTTGCTTTAAGTATGTCATCTAACAAAATTTACAAAAAAAGAAAAAAATGACTTTTTTAATAAGTCATTCTTTTCAATTTTTAAATAGTTATGTACTAAAAATATACTAAATAATTACTAATTAACTACTTAATCACCCATTTCATCAAAAATTGAGATTTGTTCGTATTCTTCTTTATCTTCATTTTGAGGGGTGTTGTTGTTATTACTTTCGTTTTTGTTTGGTCTATTTTCAACAATTGTATCTTCGTCTATTACTTGAACATTTTGAATATAAACATCATCAATTTTAACTGAATCAGGTGTATCAAGATTTTTCTTACACATTTTTTCTTGTGATACTTTAAAATCATCAATAGTAATTTCTTTTATTGTTTTATCACTTAATAATAATTCTAGAGTAATAGGATCTTTATTTAATATCTTGGTAGTGTAAACAAGATTATGTGGTGAACTCTTAAATGAGCTAAATACACTTTGAGTTCTTCCTAATCTAGGAGTTAACTCTAAATTAGAAATATCAAATACTCTATAAGAACTTTCATCAGTAATAAATAATACTTTGCCTTTTTCGCTATTTCTATAAGATAATAACGATTTAATCTCACTATTTTTTAAAGTTGATATAGCTTTAACACCACTAGTTTTTAAACCTGTAGTACTAATTTCATTCTCATTAAAGTAAGTGGAATTACCTAATTTAGTAATAACAAATAAATTACTGTTTCCATTTAATACAGAAACATCAACTAATTCATCATCGCCAAATAATTTCATACAAGCAATAGGTTTACTATATCTACTTGCAAAGAATTCACTTAATTTAGTCTTTTTAATTTGTCCGTTCTTACTAACTAAGCCAATACTGACATCTTTACTAAAATCTTTTACTAAAATAGCTTTAACTATAGTCTCTTCCATTGGTAAAGTAATTAAATAATTAATATGTTTACCTTCATCTTTCCATTTTCCTTCAACAATTTCATGGACTGGAATAAATAAATAGTTACCTTTATTAGTAAAACCTAAGATGTAATCCATAGTATTTGCAATCATAGAAATAACTAATGAATCACCTTCTTTTAAACCAGGTAAAGCACCATTACTAGATTTATATGATTTTAAAGAAGCTCTTTTTATGTATCCTTCTTTACTTAAAACTACGTAAACATCTTCTTTAGCGATTAAATCACGCTTATCAATTACAATTTCTTCCTCTTTTTCTTGAATCTTAGTGCGACGTTCAATACCAAATTTATTAGAAATATCTTTTAAATCTTTTATAATAACTTTCTTCAATTTATGATCATCGCTTAAGATTTCTTCAAGTTCAGCAATTGTTTTTTCTAATTCTAATTTTTCATTAATATAAATATTAACATCAGTATTAGATAATTTATATAAATGCATCATAACAATAGCTTCTGCTTGAGGTTCAGTAAAGTTATAAGTATTCATTAAATTTTCTTTAGCGTTTTTCTTATCTTTACTCTTTTTAATAAGTTTAACGATTTCATCGATAATATTAATTGCTTTAATAAGACCTAAAACAATATGCAAACGATTTTTTGCAGTATTTAAATCAAATTTACTTCTTCTAGTAATTACATCGATTTGATGAGCAATATAAGTATCTAAATAAGATGAAAGTGTTAAAGTTTTTGGTCTATTATTAGAAATAGCAACTACATTAGCGTTATAATTCACCTTTAATTGAGTTTTATTAAATAAATAAGTTAAAACGATTTTAGGATCAACATCTTTTTTTAATTCGACAACAATTTTAATATCATCATTTGCTGATTCATCAAGTACTTCAACGATTCCATCAACTTCCTTGGATTTTTTAATTTTATCAATAGAATAAACTAATTCTTGCTTATTAACTTTATAAGGAATATTAGTAATTAATAATTGATTAGAGTCTTTTTCTTCGATTACATCAACTTTACTAGCAATTTCAATCTTACCACGACCTGTATAATAAATATCTTTTAATCCAGGACAATCATAAATTATTCCACCAGTAGGAAAATCAGGTCCTTTAACGAATTTTAATAAATCATCAATTGTACAATTTGGATGAGAAATTCTGTAAATTGTAGCATCAATTATTTCTTTTAAATTATGAGGTGGAATTTCTGTAGCAATAGCAACAGCAATACCTTCACTACCATTAACAAATAAATTAGGATATCTAGCAGGTAAAACTACAGGTTCTAATTCAGTATCATCAAAATTTAAAGTCATATCGACAGTATTTTTATCTAAATCTTGAACAAGATTCATTGCAAAATTATTTAATTTAGCTTCAGTATAACGGTATGCAGCAGGTGGGTCATTATCAATACTACCGTTATTACCTTGAAACTTAATAACAGGCATATTCATAACCCAAGGTTGTGACATTCTAACTAAAGCACCATAAATTGAGCTATCACCATGAGGATGTAATTTACCCATGACAGCACCAACAATTGTTGCACATTTTTTTGTAGGTTTATCCATTGTATTTCCATTACGATACATTGAATAAATAATACGTCTTTGAACTGGTTTTAAACCATCTCTAGCATCTGGAATTGCACGATCTTGAATAACGTATTTTGCATAAATTGCGTAACGATCACCCATTACGAAATCTAAGGCTTCTTGTTGAATATTTTCTTTTATTACTGGAGTTTCTTCTTTAGCTTTTCTTTTTGCCATTATTTTATAACCTCCTTAATAAATTCGTCGACTTCATTGAAATCGACATTTTCTTCAACCCATTTTTTTCTAACGGTTGTATCTTTTCCCATTAAAATAGCGATTTTTTTATCTACTGATAAAGGATCATCAATTCCTACTTGTAATAATAAACGATGTTTTGGATCCATAGTTGTTTCTTTTAATTGATCTGGATCCATTTCACCAAGACCTTTATAACGATTAATTTTATAACCTTTACCTATAAATTCTTTTGCTTCAATTAATTCTTTATCATTCCAAGCATATTTATGTATTTCACCACTACTTGTTTCTTTAGAAACTCTATATAAAGGAGGAACAGCAACATAGACTTTTCCACTAGTTATTAAAGGTTTCATATAATGATAAAAGAAAGTTAATAAAAGTGTTTGAATATGAGCACCATCAGTATCAGCATCGGTCATGATAATGATTTTTCCATAATGAGAACTATCAGCATCAAAATTAGAGCCATATCCTGCACCAATTGTATTGATAATAGTTGAAATTTCTTCGTTTTTAAGAAGTTTATCCATTGTAATTGAATCAGTATTTAATGGTTTACCTCTTAAAGGTAAAATAGCTTGGAATTTAGGATTACGTCCTTTTTTAGCACTACCACCAGCACTATCGCCTTCAACAATAAATAATTCATTTAAAGCATAATCTTTTCCTTGAGCAGGTGTTAATTTATCACTTAAAATTAAAGCTTCTTTCTTTTGCTTTTTATTTCTTACTTCTTCTTTAGCTTTTCTAGCAGCAATTCTAGCTGTTTGACTATCTAAACATTTTTTAATTAAATTTACTGCAAATTCTTTATTCTCATTTAAATAATAAGTAAATTTTGTATAAATTAAATTACTTACTGCACTGACAGCAGCTTGAGTGCCTAATTTTCCTTTAGTTTGGCCTTCGAATTCGAGTAAATTTTCTGGCATTCTTAAAGAAACTATTGCAGTTAAACCTTCTCTAATATCACTACCTTCAAGTTTACCTTTTCCTCTTAATAAATTATTACTTTCAGCAAAATCATTAACAGCTTTAGTAATACCTAATCTAAAACCAGTTTCATGAGTTCCACCATCTCTAGTTCTAACATTATTAACATAACTATAAATTGTTTCGCTATATTCATTTAAACAATATTGGAAAGCAACTTCAATTTGAATAGTATTAGAATTATCAGTAAAATCAACGATTGGACCTAAAGGTTGTTTAGCTTGATTAATAACTGCTATATATTCACTAATTCCATTTTCATAATAAAATTCTGCTTCATTATTAGTTCTTTCATCTTTTAAGATAAATCTAACTTTTCTAAGTAAAAAAGCACTTTCTTGTAAATGGTTATAAATTGTATCCCATTTAAATTCTACTGTAGAAAATATTTTTGGATCTGGTTTAAAAGTTACACATGTACCATGTTTTATAGTATTTCCTAAACATTCTAAAGGTACTTTAACTTTACCACCGTTTTCAAATCTAATATGCCATATTTTATTATCTTTATAGACAGTAACATCGCAAAATAAACTTAAAGCATTAGTAACAGCACTACCAACACCATGAAGTCCAGCACTTGATTTATAAGCTCCTTCATTAAATTTACCGCCACTATGAAGGGTAGTGAAAATTAATTGAACAGCAGGCATTTTTGTTGCTTTATGAATGTCAACAGGTACACCTCTTCCTTCATCTAATACACTTAAACTACCATCTTTATGGATGGTAACAGTTATTTTATTACCAAATCCATTTAAAGCTTCATCTACTGCATTATCGACAATTTCCCAAACTAAATGATGTAGCCCAGTTCCATTTGAACTACCAATATACATCGCAGGGCGCTTTCTAACGCCTTCTAAGCCAGTTAAATATTCAATACTACTAGCATCATATTCATTATTTCTTACAAATTTATTCATATATACACCGCTATTTATTTTAAAATAAATAGGTGTAAATTTCTAGTTTTTTATTCCTATTACGTTTATAATAACAAGCATGATAGTATTTTTAAGAATTTTGTTTATTTTAGGTTCAATACTTCTTGGATATTTATTAGGAGCTATACCTAATAGTGTAATTATTGGTAAATTATTTTTTAATAAAGATCCACGCGATTTTGGTAGTCATAATGCAGGTGGTACTAATGCAGGACGCGTTTTAGGGAAAAAAGCAGGTATTATCGTAATTTTATTAGATGGAATAAAAATGGTTATTCCGATTTATACTATCTTCTTTTTAACTACAAAATGTGAACCTATAATTAATTTAATGAATGATTCTTTATCTTATAATAGTTTTGGATATGGGAATACACTATGTGATTTAACTGTTTATGCTACCGCTTTAGCTGGAATATTTGGACATTGTTATTCTATTTATTTAAAATTTAGTGGAGGAAAGGCAGTTTCTACTTATTTAGGTACTGCTTGTTGTATTAGTTATATTACTTTTCCATTATGTGGAACACTATTCTTTTCAACTTTAAAATGTAAAAAGTTTGTAAGTTTATCATCTTTAATTTCAACTTCTGCTTTTACTATATTTTCTTGGATTATTTATATTGTATATGCGATTAACTTTAATAACTCTAAAACTGTCGAGGTTTTAAATAATTTATTATGGTTTGGATATGGACCTAGAATATCAATTTATATGCCAATAGTTATGACATTAGGCTCATTAATTTTAATAATAAAGCATATTCCAAATATACGTCGACTCGAAAATAAAAATGAATCCAAAATTACTTGGATGAAATAAATTAGTAGATTATTAGTATATAATTAGTAATAAATAAGTAATTAATAGATAATAAAAAAGCTTAATACCATCTAAAGTATTAAGCTTATTTTATTGTTTTACTATTTTGAATTTTTCATACTATTCATTACAGCTTTAATTTGAGCCTCACTAGGTTTACGACCCATCTGCATGAACATAGCACGAAGCATTTTTTCATTAACTGGTGGATTTTTTTCTATTTGCTTTTTGAAGACATATCTAGCAACAAAGAAACCAACTATCCCACCAACAATAAGTGTAAACAAGCACCAAAGTAATGTTTGCCACCATTCTATCATATTTTTGCTTATCCTTTTAATTGTATAAACTATGCTCTAGAATCGTAAGCACCAGTATCAGTTCTTACGTTTACAAGATCACCGTTGTTAATAAATAATGGGACTCTAACTTTTAAGCCAGTTTCTAAGATAGCATCTTTCATAGCTTTATTGACTGTATCACCTCTAACAGCAGGTTCACATTCAACAATCTTTAAAACTACTTTAGCTGGTAAATTAATACCTAAAATTTCATCTTCATAAGTAACAATTTCAACTTCGAGATTTTCGGTTAAAAATTTCTTTTCCCATTCAAGTCTAGAGGTTGGAATTTCAACTTGTTCGAATGTATTATTATCCATAAATACTAAGAAATCACCACTATCATAAAGATAGTTCATCTTTTTCTTTTCAAGTCTAATAGTTTCAACTTGATATCCACTATTAGCGCTCATTTCAGTAATTGCACCAGTTCTAACATTTTTAATTTTAACTTTAGCAACCATCTTTCTCATAGCAGTTTTATTTAATAAAATATCGATAACATAGTAAATATTACCTTCTTCTAAAAAATAATTACCTGGTCTTAATTCAGTAACGTTCATTTTAATCTCCTCCTATTTCAAATATTGATTATTAATTAGTTCTTTTTCTATACTAGTTATTTCGCCATGTCCGGGATAAACAATAAGATTTTTATCAAATTCTTTTATTGTTTCTAAGCTAGAAGCAATTAAACTACGATTAGATGTAATTAAATCAGCTCTTCCAATACTTCCTTTAAATAGACTATCACCAGTAAATAGGGCATGTTCTTCTTCATTTAAGAAGCAAACACTACCATCAGTATGATAAGGAGTTTCATAAACTTTAAAGTTAAGACCCTTACCAAAATTTAATATTTCATTATCTTTAAAAGTTTTAATAGATAAATTAATAACAACTTTTTCTCCAGTTAAATTTGAAGAATTAAGTTTAGCATCTTTTAATAACTCTTTGTCATAACGATCAATATAAATAGGAGTATTTGGAAAAAATTTATTAAATAAATTTAAACCCCTAATATGATCAAAATGACCATGAGTTATTAATACTGCTTTTACCTCAGAATATTGACTTTTAATATATTCGATTAATTTCTTACTAGTTGAACCATAATCTATAATCACACAAGGCTCATTTAATTCGCCGACAATATAGGTATTAGAACAAAATTCATCAGGAATATAATCGAAATTAAAAGTTTTTATCATAAGATTTATTTAGATTATTTCTTTTCTTTGTGTAAAGTAACTTTCTTACATTTTGGGCAATATTTCTTATGTTCAATTCTGTCTGGGTTATTCTTTTTGTTTTTGCTTGAAATATAATTTTCTTCTCCACATTCAGTGCATTTTAATATAAATGTATCTCTCATATCACTTTTCTCCTTTGTGTCGTTTAATAAGATACCACAAATTAAAACATTTTTCTATATAATAATGCAATAACATAAGATATAATCTTATGTATGAATAGAAATGAGACAAAATTAGTTAAAATTGGAAATATAACATGTGGCAATGACAATAAAGTTTTAATTCAATCCATGTGTAATATTAAAACTAGCCATGTCAAAAAAGTTATTAAGCAAATTAATGAATGCACTGACTTAGGTGCTGATATGATGAGGGTTAGCATTCTTGATTTTAAAGATGCTTATGCAATAAAAGAAATTGTCAATAATATTAAAATTCCTTTAATTTGTGATATACATTTTAATTACAAATTTGCTATTATTGCTATTAAAAATGGAGCAAGTAAAATTAGATTAAATCCTGGTAATTTAAAAAATGAAAATGAAATTAAAGAAATTGTTGAATTAGCTAATAAATATAACGTTGCTATAAGAATTGGCGTTAATTCTGGATCTTTAGATAGTGAAATAAAAGAAAAATATAAAGATTTCCCATTATATAAACAAATGGTTTTCAATACTTTAGAATATATTAAAATTTTAGAAAAATATAATTTTCATAATATAGTTATTAGTCTAAAAAGTAGTAATTTATTCGACACAATCAACGCTTATAAAGAATTTTCTAAAATTTCTAATTATCCTTTACATATTGGATTAACTGAATCTGGTTTTGATGATATTGGAATTATTCGTAGTGTAGCTTGCTTATCTCCTTTACTATTAGAAGGAATTGGAAATACAATTAGAATATCACTTACAAGTGATCCTAAAAAGGAAATTTTAACATGTAAAAGATTATTACATGATTTAGGATTATATGAGAATTATCCAACTTTAATATCATGTCCTACTTGTGGTAGAACTATGGTTAACGTAAAAATTTTAGCTAAAAAGACTTTAGATTTTTTAGTCAATAATAACATCAATATCACTGTTGCTATTATGGGGTGTGCAGTTAATGGAATTGGTGAAGGAAAAAAAGCTGATATTGGTTTAGCTGGAGGAAAAAATAAATATATTATCTTTAAAAAAGGTAAATTTTATAAAGAAGTTGATGAAAAAGATGCTCTCAACGAGTTATTTAAAGAATTATTAACTTTTAAAAAATAAAATTATTCTTTTAACAATTTTATTTCATCTTTATATGGAGGAAGTCCGTTAATATATGGGGTTTCTAATATTTTAGGTACATCAATCAATTTTTCATTAAACACATATTTTTTAAGTGTATTTAATCCAATAGTGCCTTTTCCTATATTTTCATGACGATCTTTATGAGAACCTTTAATATTTTTACTATCATTCAAATGAATAACTTTTAATCGATTTAAACCGATTTTTTTATCGAATAAATCTAATACTTCATCAATATTTTCAACATTATAGCCAGCATCATTTATATGACAAGTATCTAAGCAAACACCTAAACGATTTTTAAATTGAGAATTATTAATAATATATGCGATTTCATCGAATGTTTTTCCGAGCTCACTACCCTTACCAGCCATGGTTTCTAAGCAAATTGTTACATCAGTAGTATCTTCTTTTAAAACTTCATTTAGTCCTTTTATTATTTGTTTTAATCCAACTTCTTCACCTTGTCCTATATGCAAACCTGGATGTAATACTAATAATTTACAACCAAAAGCATAAGTTCTATTTAATTCAGTTTTTAAAACTTTTTTAGCTAATTCAAACTTATTTTCATCTATAGAATTTCCTAAATTAATAATATAAGGAGCGTGAACCACAATTTTATCAATATCAATGTTATTTTCTTTTAATAATTTTTGTCCTTCAATTATTTTACATTTTTCTAATGGCACTCTAATGCTATTTTGTGGAGCACCTGTATAAAACATGAAAGTATTTTCACCATACGAAAGAGCTTCTTTTACTGTTCCTAAAAAATAATCAGGAGCGCACATTGAAATATGACTTCCTAATAAGACATTTTTATTTGTTTCTTGCATTTTCGCGATATCTCTCTTCCATTTGTCGTCTAATATCTTTTTTAATAATTTCACGACGATGTTTATTTTTAACTTTTTGTACTGCTATTTTTATTTTTTTCTTATATCCTGGTTTAACTTTTTTAGATTTATTTTGATTTATAGCTTTTTTGATTTCTTTATCTAATTCTGTAGGTACTCTTTTTACCTTCTTTTTTTCTTTAATAAATGAAGAATCTTTTACTAAAGAATCATTTTCAAATTTTAAAAATGATGCATGTAAACCGTCTTTAATTAACTTTTCGCATAATTTTTGATGCTCATTATCATAAAAAACATATGATTTTCCATCTTTTTTATTACGACCAGTTCTTCCAGCTCGATGATAGTAATATTCTAAATTATTAGGTAATTCTAAACTTAAAACGTCAGTAACGTCAATTATATCTAGACCTCTACTTGCAATATCTGTACAAACAATGACAGGAAATTCGTTGTTATTTATTCTTTTTAACATTGAATTTCTTTCTCTTGGTAATAAATCCCCGCTTAAAAAGCCGCATTTGATCTTATTTTTAGATAAAAATTCATATAAAGATCGTGCTTCTTCTTTACTGTTAGCAAATATTATTAATAAATAAGGATTTACTGCATTTATAAATTTTAAAACTAAATTATTTTTATTTTGATGTTTTGTGTTAATAAAATAATGTTCGACTTCTTTAGCAGTATTATCGTTTTTAGATAGCGTAAGAATATAATCAGGAGATATATATTTTTTTAAGAAAACTTCGACTTTTTTAGATATTGTCGCACTAAAAACCTCAATTTGATTGCATTTTGATATTTTAATAATTTCATCAATGTCCTCAAAAAAATCATTATCCATTAGCATATCTGCTTCATCTAAAACTATTGTTTTTAAATTAGAAAGATCGATATTTACGTTATTTAATAAATACTTTAATCTTCCTGGAGTTGCAATAGCGATTTCGGTGCCGCTTTCTAAACTTTCTTCATTTCTAGTAGTATCAACTCCGCTTATATAGAGTTTTACATTAAGCGAAGGAAAATATTTTTTAAATTGAGAAGCAAACAAATATGTTTGTTTTGAAAGTTCACGTGTAGGTGAAATTATAATAGCTTGTAATTTATTATTAAATTCCAAATTATTAAGAATAGGAATTAAAAAAGAATGTGTTTTTCCACTTCCGGTTTCGCTTTGAACGATGATATTTTCACCTTTTAAAGCTTTTGGAATAACAACATCTTGCACTTTTGTAGCTTCGAAATATCCTAATTCATTCAAAGCTTCTATCAATTCTTTTTTTAAATTAAACGACTTAAAATTCATACGTCTATTTTAATGACTTTTTATAACAAATTCTATAAAAATAATTTATCTTGTTTAAATAAGTTCATTAATGTAGTAAACTCTTTCTTATGAATGTAGAACTAATAAAGCCATATGGTTTTTGTACTGGTGCTTTAAAAGCGATTGACTTAGTAAAAAAAGTAAGAAAAGATAACCCTGATAATAACATCATTTTATTTGGACCTATTCTTCATAATGAAAATATTAATGAGTTAATGAATAATTTAAAAATTAAAGTTTTAGATTTGCCTTACGAGGCTTATTCAGATGTTATTGATACTTTGTCAATTGACGATATTGTAATATTACCAGCTCATGGACATGATAATTATTTAGAAGAAAAACTATTAAGAAAAGGAATTCTTTATGTTGATGCTACTTGTCCTATTATTAAAAAAATACATGATTTAATATTAATAGATTATGCTGATAGAGATATTATTTATATTGGTAAAAAATCGCATATTGAAGCGATAACAACCACTTCATTAAAGGAAAATATTTTTCTTTTTGACATAAACTATCATACTGACTTAACTCAATATCACATATCAAAACCAATCATCTTATATCAAACAACATTAACAAAGTATGATGTAAAAGATTCTATAAAAATAATTAAAAAGATATTTCCAGACGCTCAAGAAGGAAAGACATTATGTAGACAATGTACTATTCGCCAAAATAATCTTATTAAGTCATTAGACGACAATGTCTTTGTAATTGTTGTGGGAAGTAAAAATTCTAGTAATACTATTTCTTTACTAAATATATACTATAAAACTACTAAAAATGAAAATATCATGCTAGTCAATAGTTTGGATGAAGTCAAAAAAATGAATTTCAATAAAAATTATAAATATATTATTACAAGTGGCACTTCAACTCCAAATAGTATAGTTGAAAGCATTTATAAATATATTAGATCACTTTAGGTAATTCTTCATGATCAATTGTTATTACGTTTAATTGATCATCGATACCAAGTAAAACTTTTTTCATTTGCTTCATGAATATTTTTTCAATTTCGTGTGGTAAATCTAAATAATTATAATTATAAGAAATGACCCCTCTACGGCCATGATGTGGAACATCTCCGCTAATGAAGATATCATATCCTTCTTCTTGCGCATTTCTATATCCATACCATCCTCCACCACCAATAATAGCAACAGAAGTTATTTCGCTTTTACCATATGGTAATAATAATCCATAATCAACATTTAGTTTTTCTTTTGCATATTTAGCAAAATCATATACGTTCATTGACTTTTTTAATGTTCCACCTCTAGCCATTTGCATAGTATCTAAAGGTTTAATATTTGTTAAATCTAAAGCATTAGCTAAAGCGTCATTCATACCATTAATTCCTTCATCAAAATTAGTGTGATAAGAACAAATAGGTATATTATAAGAATCAATTAAGCTACATAATTTTTCTTTATTTTGATCATTTAAAAATACATATTTCTTTTTACCATAAATAAAAGGATGATGAGTAATAATTAAATCTACCTTATCTAATAAATCTGCTTCTTTCATTTTATTAAAGACAATTTCATCAAAATCTAAACATAATAAAATTGTTTTTACTTCTTCTTTAAGTTTACCGGTCTGTAAACCAGGATAATCATGATATTTTTTTGCAATTGATTTAGGAAAAAAATTAGATAATTTCTTTAATAATGCTTTAGTTTTCATATAAAATAGTCCTTATTTCTTTAATTTTATTTTTAAATTCAGTTTTTCTTTCTTCGTTAATCTTATTATTTGATAGTAAATTTTCAAGTTTTCTTATTTCTTCTTCGTAATGTATTATATAATCTTTATATTTTTTGTTCATCAAAATAGGTCCATATCTCAACTCGATGTCACTATAATCTTTATTACCTTTAGTAAAACTTATTAATTCATAATATATTTCATTTTCAATTAATGCTACTTCATCAGAAATAAAAAAGCCTAATGAGATAATAAATTTTCTTAATTCATACATATTGTTATGACTATCTATAATAAAATTTTCAATAAATTTTACTTTATCTTTATTTTCCAAAATAATCGATTCAATCGTAGAAAATCCCATTCCAGCAATAACAACTGTTTCATATTCATTACTTAAATCTTTTAGTCCGCTAGAAAGATATAATTTACATCTATTAGGATATTTTTCAATAATATTACTTAAATTTGTTTTTAAATTAGTAAAAGGACCGAGTTTATTTTCGATTCCAATTACTTTATTTGCAATATTGTTATTTAAAAGTTCAATTAAAAGGTAGCCATGATCGCTGCCAATATCGGCTACATTGCTACCTTTTTTAATTAATTTAGCTATTGTTTTTATTCTATTACTTACTTCCATTAATAACGATAATCATCAAGTTTCTTTTGTCTTGTAGGATGACGTAATTTTCTAATAGCTTTAGCTTCGATTTGCCTGATACGTTCTCTAGTAACGTCAAATACTTTACCAACTTCTTCTAATGTTCTTGGCTTATTATCATCTATACCATATCTAAGTCTCAAAACAGTTTCTTCACGATCGGTTAAATCACTCATAACATCGTATAAAGCACTACGTATCATGGCTTGTGTTGTATAATCTGTTGGAGAAATGCTTTCTTTATCTTCAACAAAATCACCTAAATGTGAATCATCTTCTTCGCCAATTGGACTTTCTAAAGAAACAGGTTCTAATGCAATTCTTTGAATTTCACGAATTCTATCTGGGCTAATAGCGCCTTGCATTTCTTCACTAATTTCTTCAGCTGAAGGCTCACGTCCTAATTTTTGAATTAATTGTCTTTGAACTTTTGTTATTTTATTAATAGTTTCAACCATGTGGACAGGAATTCTAATAGTTCTAGCTTGGTCAGCTATAGCTCTAGCAATTGCTTGCTTAATCCACCATGTTGCATAAGTTGAAAATTTGAAATTCTTTGTATAATCGAATTTTTCAACAGCTTTCATTAAACCTAAATTACCTTCTTCGATTAAATCTAAGAATTGCATACCACGACCAATGTAGTGCTTTGCAATTGAAACGACTAATCTTAAGTTTGCATCGATTAATTCATGCTTTGCTTCTTCATCACCTTGAAGAATTCTTTTTGCTAATTCTTGTTCTTCATCAGCTTTTAATAATTTATATTTACCAATTTCTTTTAAATATAATTTAACACTATCATTAACTTTTACATCACTAGATTCTAAGGTATCTAATTTATCTACATCAATATCAGCCGATTCTTTTTCACTTTCAGGAACATCGTCAGCATCAATCTCATCATCGATTAAGTCATCGCTATCTAAAGCATTTTCATCAAAATCCAAGTTATCTAAATCACTTGCTGAAGAATCATCTAATCCTTCACCAGTAATTTCGTATCCTAAATTCTTGAAATGTTCTAAAACTTCTTCATATTGTTCATCACTTAATTCAAGATGACTTGTTTTATCTAAAAATTCGTCTTGATCAAAAACCTTAGTTTTTTTACATTTCTTTTCGAATTCACTAATAATTGAATTTAAACTTTCGATTGCTTCATCTTCATCGTCGTCATCAGGAATATCGATATAATCTTCATCCTCGTTTATTTCTTCGACTTTTTTAGACTTTTTAGCCTTAGTTTTCTTTTTAGTTTCTACTTCGGACTCTTTAATATTGTCTTTAGTTTCAGTTTTTTCCATAGTTTTAGTTTCTTTTTCCATAAATTAACCTCCTTATTTTAATTTATTTTTCTTTTTCTCGAGATGTAATTTGTAAAGCTCTGCTTTTTCTAATGGAGTAGAAGCTTCACGAATACTCTCCTCTAAATCCTTTTTTTCTTTGTTTTCTAATCTAATTTTCTCTAAAATTTTAAACTGATTTTTAATTTCAGACATAGAATATGGTGGAATTAGACTAGAATTATTAAGAGCAATATCACTAATTGCATTAGTGACTTCTTCCTTATCTTCAATTTCAGTATTAATATTTATATAACTTATGAATTCATTAATATTAATAGAAATTGGCTTTTCACTTAAGTTAGTTATATACTCGTTCAGTAATTTTACGATATTACGATATTTTAATGTTGGTAGAAATACATGGGCTGAGTTATAATCAGCGATTGCATCTACATTTTCTAGCATATACTTAACAATTGTGAATTGAACTAATTCAATACCTTTCAACAAATCATCATTTTGGGTATCAAATTCAAAATCATAATTTAAATTGTTTTGATTATTAGCTTTTAGCTTTTTGAAATTTTCATAAATTAATTGTTTACTATAGCCAGTTAAGTTGCTCAACCTATTTAAATAATCTTCTATATCATATTGAGATTTTGTTTCAACCATTAAAGGTAAAATTTTACTAATTAATTTCTTTTTATTAGAAGAATTAGTCAAATCTAATTTTTTACTATAATAAGATATAAGCCATTCAGGTTTATCTATTAAATTATTTAAAAATCCGATTAATTTATCATTTCCATATTTATCTAAAATCTCATCGCTATCCTTCTCTTTAAAATCAACATTTGGATTAACAATACGATAATTGATTGAATTTTCATCAAATTTTTCGATTAAATTTAATACATTTAATTGTCCAGGATCATCTAAGTCTAAGCAAATACGTATTTCACAATTTAGTCGCTTTAATATAGTAATGTGATCACTAGTTAAAGCAGTGCCCATTAAAGCTACTGCATTTTTTATACCGACACGATATAGCGCAATAACATCCATGAATCCTTCTAATAAATAAATATAGCCATCTTTTCTAGCGCCATCTTGGGCATTAGATAAATTATATAGAATATTTCCTTTATTAAATGCTTCAGTGGAACCTGTATTTATATATTTAGGCCCATCGTCATTATTACTAATTTTTCTAGCACTAAATCCAACAACTTGACCATTTATATCTTTTAAAGGAAATATGACTCTTGAAGCATTATTATCATAAATGCTCATATCACTAGTTCTAATATGACCTATGCCAGTTCTTTCAATAGTTTTAATAGAGAAACCTTTTGCCTTTAAAAAATTAATAATATTTATTCCATCTTTTGTAGAATAACCAATATCGAAATAGCGAATTACATCATCATTTAATTTTCGATTATATAAATACTGAAGTGCATTCTTACCATCTTCGCTTTGAAATAAGCAAGCTTGATAGAAATTATTTATAGTAGTTAAACATTCATAAATATTCTCTAATTCAGTATTAATTTTTCTTTTTGGTGTAGAGGAATCAAGCCTTTCATCATGAATACCACAGATCTTAGCTACTTCTTTCATAGCTTGCAAATAACTTACTTTATCGTATTTTTGGATAAAAGTAATTGCATTTCCACTAGTATTACAAACGAAACATTTAAAAATTTGCTTTTCTTTAGAAATCATTAAAGATGGATTTTTATCATCATGAAAAGGACAAACTGCAACATAATTACGTCCTTTCTTTTCGACTTTTATTCTCGAAGAAATAACTTCAACTATGTCACATTGTTTTAATATATCATTTGCTAATTGAAAAATAGAGTTTAAATCATTCATCTATAGAATGTTTTCTCCAATAAATAATCTTTTAATTTATCTACAGAAATTCTTTCTTGTTTCATAGAATCTCTTTCACGAATAGTGACACATTTATCATTTAATGTATCAAAATCAATAGTTACACAATATGGTGTACCGATTTCGTCATTACGACGATATCTTTTACCAATCGAACCAGTTTCATCAAAGTTTACATTTAAGTAAGGAATTAAATCATTAAACACACCTTTAGCAAATTCACTTAATTGCTTTGAAAGTGGTAATATTGATGCCTTATAAGGTGCTAAAAATGCTGGTAAATGCATAATTTTTCTAGTTTCACCATTTTCTAATACTTCTTCATCATAGCTATTGCAGACTACCATTAAGAATAGTCTTTCAAGACCTAAAGATGGTTCAATACAATAAGGAATATATTTTTCATTAGTTTCTGGATCTAAATATTCTAAAGATTCTCCACTAAATTCCATATGTCTTTTTAAATCGTAATCAGTTCTATCAGCTATGCCCCAAACTTCACCCCAGCCAAATGGGAATTTGTATTCGATATCAGTAGTAGCTTTACTATAAAAAGCTAATTCTTCTGGTTCATGATCTCTAAAACGTAAATCTTCTTCTTTTATATTTAAAGATTCAACAAATTTAATACAAAAATCTTTCCAATATTTAAACCGTTCTAAATCAGTTCCAGGCTTACAGAAAAATTCTAATTCCATTTGTTCGAATTCTCTCACTCTAAAGATAAAGTTTCCAGGAGTGATCTCATTTCTAAATGATTTACCCATGTTAGCAATACCTAAAGGTAATTTTCTTCTAGTTGCTCTTTGAACATTTTTGAAATTAACAAAAACACCTTGAGCAGTTTCTGGTCTAAGGTAAACTTCACTTTTACTATCTTCAGTAACTCCAATATGTGTTTTAAACATCATATTAAATTGTCTAATATCAGTAAATTCACTTTTACCACAATGTGGACAAACTATTTTATGCTCGTGCATAAACTTATTCATATCATCGATGTTCATTGCATTAACATCAACATCTTTATATTGTGATGAAATTAAATCATCAGCTCTATATCTACTTTTACAGCTTTTACAATCAACAAGTGGATCATTAAAAGTAGTTACATGGCCAGTAGCTTGCCAAACTCTTGGATTCATTAAAATTGCTGCATCTATTCCAACATTAGTTGGAGATTCGTGAACAAATTTCTTCCACCATAGGTTCTTTAAATTTTGTTTTAATTCGCTACCTAATGGACCATAATCCCATGAATTAGATAGTCCGCCATATATTTGAGACCCTTGAAAAACATATCCTGTAGTTTGTAAATGAGTTACAATTTTATCAAAATCTTTATTATTCATATTACTCCTTCATAACTTGAATATTATATGAATTAAAGGAGTATCATGTCAACCCACTATGAGTGTTCAAAATAAATCTATAGCATTAAGTTTTATATCAAATTTATTATTTAAAAATTTATTTAAAATATTTAAAAAATGTAAGGCTTCTTCATCTTTTATTTTAAATTGAAAAAAACTATCTATATCAAAGTAGCTCAAATTAAATAATTCTAAATCTATTTCATTTAAATCAACTACATTACTATTTTCTTTTACTAAATTCAAAAATGTGCCGTCATCTAAATTAAAAAAATGATATATGCTGTCTTTTTCAAATAATGGCTTAATTCCTAAGTACTCTAGATATTTTAAAATAAAATAAATAGCATAATTGAACTCTATTTTAGAATCATTAATGCCTTCTAAGGTTTTATCAACTAAATCAAATAAATTTGCATTAAACGTTACGCCATCTCGTGTTTTTAATATTATTTCTGATATTAAATTAAATAAAGCGCATTTTTTAAAACTTTTAGAATAATTTTCGTAATGACTAATTATTTTTCCGTCTTTAAGTTTATAACCGCCAACTTTTCCTTTATATAATTCAAATTCGGCTTTTATAAAACTTTCAGTAAAAATTAAATTCTTATTTCCTTGTTTAAATATACCTCTTCCTAAACAGCTAATTAATTCGTTATTAGTTAATATATTTAAAATAGCATCATTATCTTTATAATGACTAACATTTAATGTAATTCCTAAAAATTGTTCCATTAACGATAACCAATTCTAGCTAAGAAACTGCTAGAATTACGCCAATCTTCTTGTACTTGAACGTTTAAAATAAGATTAACATGTTTTTGAAGCATTGCTTCGATATCTTTACGCGCTAAAGTACCAATTCTTTTAATCATTTTGGCACCTTTTCCTATAACAATTCCTTTTTGGGACTCTTTTTCAACTACAATTTTGCAATATATTTCTAATTCTTTTTTACTATAATCGATATCATCGCATAATACTGCGACACCATGAGGAACTTCATCTTTAAGACATAGTAAAGCTTTTTCACGTACTAATTCTTGCACTCTAAATTTAAAATCTTTATCAGTAATTGTATTTACATCGTAATATTGAGGTCCTTCTTCTAAATGATTAATTACTAATTTTATAAGGCCATCGAGGTTAAAATTTTCTTTAGCACTTACTTCAATATATTCGTTATTTGGAAAATAACTTAAATATTTTTCTTTCAAAGAAGTTATTAAATTAATATTTGTTAAATCAATTTTATTAAAAACTAAAATCATGTCGCAATCAAATTTAAGATGTTCTAATAAAAAACTATCTCCGTCATTAAATTCCTTACTTGCATCAATTATAAATAAAGCAAGATCACAGTTTCTAATTGTGCTATATGCTCTTTTATCTAGTAATTCCCCCAATTCATTATGTGGTTTATGAATACCAGGAGTATCTAAAAAAACAATTTGTGCTTCATTGTTATTATAAATGCCTATAATTTGATCTCTTGTTGTTTGACTTTTAGGAGTTACAATAGAGATTTTTTGTCCAATTATAGTATTTAATATTGTAGATTTACCAACATTAGTTCTGCCAACAAGAGAAACAAATCCGCTTTTCATTATTTTAAATCCTCTTTCCCAAATGCAAAAGGTAATAAATTAGATGTATTAGTTTCCATAATGTCACCATTTAAATTTCCTAAATAAATTTTTGCACTTTTAGGTAATAATTCGCTTAAAACTTGTCTACAAGCTCCGCAAGGTGAACAAGGTTTTTCAGTATCAGCAACAATAGCAATTGCAACTATATCTTCTTTTTTTACGCCATGACAATAAGCATTATATGTGGCATTTCTTTCGGCGCACATTGCTAATCCATAAGAAGAATTTTCAATATTAGCTCCTAAATAAACTTCGTTGTTTTTTGTTAATAAAGCTGCACCAACTTTAAAAGAAGAGTATGGTGAATATGATAAATTTCTTGCTTCTATTGCTTTATTAATTAATTCTTGTGTGTTCATATTAGTCTCCTAAAATTTTATCTTGAAGAGCAAACATTATAGTTTCATCTTCTTTCTTCATATGATCATAACCTAATAAATGTAGTAATCCATGTACAAAAAGGAATGATAATTCTCTATTTATTGTATTTCCATATTTTTTAGCATTTTCTAAAGCTACATCATAGCAAATATAAATTTCACCTAAATCAACAGGTACATTACCTAATATAACTTCTTCTTTATCATCTAAAAAAGCAAATGATATAACATCAGTTTCTCGATCAATATTACGATAATTCTTGTTTATTTCGTGAATCGTATCTTTATCAACAAAAGTAACACTCATCATCGCTTCATATTTTTTATTTAAAATTTCAAAAGTTTTTTTAAATAAACTTTCATAAGTTTCATAATAACCATCAAGGTTATAATTGGTTTCATTAGAAATAGTCAAATACATGTAATTATTATAGCAAAATTAGACTATAGTAACTAATAAAAGTGGTAAAAATATAAACATTTATAATGTTTTAATGCTTCAATATTATTTCCTATATTTAATAATTTATTAAATTCTTCTTGTAAGAACGCAAAAAGAAAGAAATGAAAGAATAAAAAGTTTATTGAGATATTACCTGAGAATCCTAAATATATAAGACACATTGATATTGTAAAAAAGACCAAAAAATATCTTTTAAAATTTGAAAAATTAACATATTCATACGTTTCTTCATTCATTTTTAATATTTTATCCTTGAAATCTTCTTCTTTTTTAACCTCACTACTAAATAATGTTTTTTCTAAATTTTCTAAATCAACTCGCTTATTTTTAAAGTACTTATCATCAAGATATTTAAATGCTATTTGAACTATAAAAGTAGAAATCAATATGATAAACGACCAATAATTATTAATTAATAATAAAACACATCCAAATAAAAGCATGAAGAAACTAGAAATTAATGTAAGAGGCGTTGAAACTAACAAATATTTGAATTTATTCATAGGCTCAAAATAATTTTTAAAGTCATCTCTTTTTGCTAAATAATTATCGACTAATATACAATTATCAAAATATTTTAAAGAAGAAATTATTATTTTTTGGTAAATCAACTCAAATATTACATAGCAAAAAAATAACGATAGTGAGATTAAAAAACTATAATTTTTATCGATAAATAAAGTTGCTAAAATTAAAGAAACAATACTTAGTATTTGAAAGGCAATAGTTAAAATTATAAAAGGTTTAGGGAATACTCTTAATTTTCGTAATTTAAAATTTCCATGTTTAAAACTGCTAACTTCGAGTATTTCTCCATTCCAAATTTTAAATAACGCTTCTTTTTTAAGTCAATAAATACCTAAATTTGGATCATATACTTTTATCTTATTTTTAGTAATTTTTCTTATTAAAATCATATGAAGTCCTTCATCTTTTCTTATTATTAATAAGAAAGGACATTTAGGTTTTTCTTTAAATAAGTCTTCTTTCTCAACATATCTTGAAGATTTTAATATAACGCCTTCTTTTTTAGCTATCTTGATTAAATCTCTTAATGTCGAAGAAGTTTCCGTATTTATTTGTGAATAATACAAATAATCTTCGTTTTTATTTAAAATCGCTAAAAGCATTTTTATACAAGTTACACCACAATCTTTGGTTCCTAATTGTTTAATAAAATATTTCATTAATACCTCCTTAATAACAAGTTGTATGGAAACAGATAAAAATTGGGGTAAAAAAAAGATCATTTTTTCAATGACCTTTACTTTTTATAGATTATCTATATTTTTTTCTTGCGTTTTCAGATTTAAGTTTTCTCTTTAAATTTTTCTTTAAATAGAATTCTCTCTTACGACATTCTTGGATAATTCCGGCTTTATTAACTTGACGTTTAAATTTTCTTAAACCATCATCTAATGTTTCGCCTTCTTTAATAATAATCTTAGGCATCCGCTTTCACCTCCATTCATCGTCAACTTTAATATTGTAATTAAATAACAATCTACTTTCAATCTTTTTTTGAAATTTTATTATGATAATATAATCATGCTTTATTTTAAAATTAAATAAGTTACTAAATTACTACTAGTTTTCTACTAATAATTTACTATTTCATTAATTTAGCACCGCTACTTGTTCCAATACGTGTAGCGCCAACTTTAACCATTTCAACCATTTCTTCGTGTGTTCTTACACCACCAGCTGCTTTAACTCCCATTAATGGACCAACAGTTTCACGCATTAATTTAACATCTTCGATTGTTGCTCCATGAATTGAAAATCCAGTACTAGTCTTAACAAAATCAGCACCAGCATTTTTAGCTAATAAGCATGCTCTAACTTTTTCTTCTTCTGTGAGTAAACAACATTCAATGATTACTTTTAATGTATGATTGCCACAAGCTTTTTTAATTAATCTAATTTCGTCTTCGACATATTTATCATCATGTTCTTTTAATCTAGAAATATTGATAACCATATCGATTTCATCAGCACCTTTAGCAATAGCATCGTCTGTTTCAAATACTTTAGCTTCCGTAGTCATACTACCTAATGGGAAGCCTATAACTGTACAAACTAAAACATCTGATCCTTTGAGTTCTTCTTTGCATAATCTAATATATGCAGGATTAACACAGACAGATTTAAAATCGTATTCTTTAGATTCTTTACATAAAGCTTTAATAGCAGCATCTGTAGCATCTTGTTTTAATAAGGTGTTATCAATAAACTTATTGTATTTAATTTCTTCCATAATTTTCTCCTATAAAAAAAGGCTTTCTAAAAGCCTTATTTTGTTTTTTCTTCTTTGTTCTTAAGAACTAATTTTCCATTGTAATAACCACATTTTGGACATACTGTGTGTTGTTTAATCATTTCACCGCAATGGCTGCATGTTGTAACACCAGTAACTTCTAATTTATAATGTGATCTTCTCATTCTTTTAGCTGTTTTACTAGTTCTTCTGTAAGGTTCTGCCATAATATTTCTCCTTTAATCGTTATAATTATATCTATTTAGGCTCATAAATCAATTGATTTTTTTTGACATTGTCAAAATTAATATAGAAGTGAATTCTCTTTTTCAAACTTAACTTTAATAATTTTGTCTTTTATATCATCATCTGATTTTATAAAACATTCAAGATAATTGGAACTATGTCCTTTATAAGCGTTTAATCGCTTATCATAGCTTTCAAATAAAAATTCAATTTCTTGTCCATAAAATTTACTTTCATATTCTTTTTCTAAATCATTTGATAAATCTAAAAGTAAATTAACACGGCATTTTTTATCATAATCAGTTACTTTATTTGGCATTCTACTTGCAATAGTTCCTTTTCTATCACTATATGGGAATACATGAACTTTAGAGAAATTGATTTCCTTAATAAAATTAGCAGTTTCTAAAAAATCTTCTTTAGTTTCTTGAGGAAATCCAACAATAACATCAGTTGTTATAGCTATATCTGGTCGAATTTCGCGTATTTTTTTGATTTTAGATTTAAAATTATCCAAATTATACTTTCTATGCATTAAATTTAATACGTGTTTACTGCCGCTTTGTAATGGTATATGTAAATGATTAGCAATATTTGGATATTTTCTTAATAAATCATAGAATTTATCATCAATTTGACTTTCTTCTATTGAAGAGATTCTAATTCTATATAAATTAGGATTTTCGACTAATATTTTTTCTAATAAATCAGAGAAAGTCATTTTATTTTCAAAATCTAGTCCATAACTTCCTTGATCAATACCGGTTAAAATAATTTCTTTATAACCGTTTACTAATAAAGTTTTAATTTCAGATAATATAGATTCATATGGTCTACTTCTAGATGGTCCTCTAACAAAAGGAATTAAACAATAAGTACAAAAATTATTGCAGCCATCTTGAATTTTTACAAAAGCTCTAGTCTTTTCAAAATAATGTTTTAGACTTAAATCTTCATATTTAATAGTTTTGAAAATATTTTCTTTAATTAAGATTGGACTTTGATTTTTTGAATATTCCATTATATAGTCATAAATTTTGCTTCTTTGATTTGTTCCTAAAACAATATTAGCTTTTAATGTATTGATTATATAATCACCTTCATATTGAGAAAAACATCCCATTACAACAATAATTGCATTGCGATATTTTAAACGATATTGCCTTATCATTTTCTTTGATTTACTACTACTTGTTTCTGTTACTGCACAAGTATTAATAATTACTACATCAGGAATTTCGTTAGAATTCTTATTAATCTCAGTAAAACCATGATTTATTAAATCATTAGCTACACTTTCAACCTCATAACTATTTACTTTACATCCCAAAAAATCTATAACAAATTTCATTTCTTCACAGCATCCTTTAACTTTTCATATATCTTATAACTAATAAAGCCATTTAGATATAAAGACTCTATAAATTCTATTTTAGTAGAATTATAGTACTTTTCTAGTATATTTTTAGTTTTTAACTCAATGTTTTCACTATCAAAAAACTTCAAATAACGATCATAAAGGTAAATTAAATTATCAATATAACCATCATTATTAATTATAGCAACTACATGAGTGTGAGGATTTAAATATGCTTTACTAGTTTCATCAGAGCAAATAAAAATTAAAGTTTTATAAGAACTAAATTTCTTATTCTCTTTATATAACTTATAATAATTATCATTTAATATTTGATTATTATTTCTACTTTTATATAGAATCCTTAATATTGAATTATTCATAATCAATCCTCAAAATAAAAAGATAGCACACTCATCAAATAAAAAACACTAGTTTCACTTCTTAATATTCTTTTACCTAATGATATTTCATTAAATCCAAGTTTTAAAGCATAGTCTACTTCTTCTTTAGAAAAACCACCTTCAGCACCTATAAGAATTGAAATAGTTTTTTTATTAAAATCATTTAATAAAGTTTTTAAATCAGCTACTTTATCATCACAATTTTCATAAGCTATAAGATTAAGATCACATAAATATTTTTTAATGTCTTTATAATCAATAATATCTAAAATTTCTGGTTTACATGTTCTTTTACATTGCTCTACAGCTTCTTTAATGATTTTATTAAATCTAATAAGTTTCTTCTCTTTATTAGAATTATTAATTTTAGCAACTGTTCTACTAGAGTTTATTAAAACAATATTTTTTACACCAAGTTCTGTTGCTTTTTGTAATACTAAATCAATTTTTTCACCTTTAGGAATACAATATAATAATCTAATATCTTTTGAAATTTCGTGATTTTCTTCTAATTTTTGAATTATTTTAAATTCAAAAGGATTTACATTAGTAATTAAAGCAACATAAATATCACCATCATTATTAATTTCAAAATTATCACCACGATTCATTCTCATTACATGAGTAATGTGAAAAATATCATCCTGAGAAAGGATGATATCATCAACACATTTAAATGAAACGAAATAACGTTGCATATTATTTCAAAAATACTCCATTACTATCTTTTATATTCTTTTTAAAGATAGATATAAAACCAAAAATAAAATAAACTACAAATAATATTAATAAAGGCATTACTAAGCTCATTATTAAATTAAATAAGCTATATTTATTTAAAAAGAAAAATAAGCAAAATAATAATCCATATATAACAAAATTAATAATTACTCGAATAAATCCTTCTTTTTTAAAGCCAAGATAAAATGAATCAGCACCAAAAACACCTAAAAACATTAATAAAATTGTATTAACTTTTTTAGAATGCTGAGTAAATTTTATTTCGATATCTTCATCATTACATGTATCAATAACTTGTGTAATATCACATGTTTCAGAAGCTACTCCATCAAGAGGCTCTACTCCTCCACAATATGGGCATATTTCTTTATCGAATTTTGAAATATTTTTGTGACAATACTTACATTTAGGCATATTTTCTCCTTAATTAAGTATATATAAAATAACCTATTTTTTAAATGCTTTTTTAAATTTATCAAACCAGTTTTCGTTATTTCCTGAAAGTTGTTTGAATTTAATTAGTAATTCTTTTTGCTCTTTAGATAATTTAGATGGTGTACGAACACTTAAATGAACATATTGATCACCATATCTATCACTTCTAAGGTCTTTAACACCTTTTCCTTTTAATCTTAATATTGCATTAGGTTGAGTACCAGCTGGAACTTCTACTGAACAATCACCATTTATAGTAGGAACTACAATTGTTGTACCTAAGCAAACATCAACAAAATCAATTGGAACAGTTAAATGGATATCATTTCCATCACGCTTAAATTCATCATGTGGTTGGACAATAACTTCTATATATAAGTCGCCATTTTCGCCACCATTAGCACCGCGAGCACCTTTTCCAGCGACTCTAATTTGTTGACCATCATTAATACCTTTTGGAATAGTAATATCAATGTCTTTTTTAACTTTAATATATCCTTTTCCGCCACATTTATCACATTTATCACGGATAATTTTACCGGTACCATTACATCTAGGACATTGGCTTTCAGATTGCATCATGCCAAAAATAGTTCTTTGTTGTGTAATAACACGTCCACTACCATGACAATCAGGACATGTATCATAAGCTGTACCATTTTTAGCACCTGTACCATGACAATCAGGGCAAGTTTCTTCATAATTTAGAGGTATAGTTATCTTAGTACCATTAACTGCATCCATAAATTTAATACGGACTCTCATTAATGTATCGTCTCCTCTACTTGGTTGGTTATATCCTCTAGAACTACTTCTAGATCTTCCACCACCAAATCCGAAACCACCGAACATTCCTTGTAAAATATCGTTTAAATCACCAAAATCGCCGCCATTAAAGTTAAA
Organism: Mollicutes bacterium; assembly: GCA_022780025.1. Taxonomy (GTDB): domain Bacteria; phylum Bacillota_I; class Bacilli_A; order RFN20; family CAG-826; genus Onthovivens. The sequence goes on from JALEXS010000055.1 coordinate 26,491, forward strand.
GCCATCAAATCCACTTCCACTAAATGGGTTTGCACCACCAGAGTTTTGATCGAATGCAGCTTGGCCAAATTGATCATAAGTTTTTCTTTTATTTTCATCACTTAAAACACTATAAGCTTCAGTTGCTTCTTTAAATTTTTCAGCATCTCCTGTTTCTTTATTATCAGGGTGATACATTTTAGCAAGTTTTCTATAAGCACTTTTAATCTCGTCTTGAGTAGCAGTTTTATTAACTCCAAGTACTTCATAATAATCTCTTTTTTGTGCAGCCATAAAATATCTCCTTAACGAACTTAAGGGAAGTTTTTAGCTTCCCTTTTAAAATTTATAAATTAGATAATTACTTCTTATCAGTGAAATCAGCATCGATTACATCATCATCTGATTTCTTTGTTGCATTATCGGATTCAGTTTGAGTATTTGAAGTTGGGCCACTACTTGCTTGAGCATTATTGCCATAAGCTTGATTTTGCATCATAGCAGCTGCTTGTTCTAATTCATTAATTCTATTTCTTAAAGTATTAATATCGTTATTATCTAAAGCAGTCTTTAATTCATCTCTAAGTTTTGTAGTTTCTTCTTTTTGTTTAGCATCCATTGAATCGCCTTTTTCACGTAAGCCTTGATCGATTGAAGAAATATAAGATTCTGCTTTATTTCTTAATTCAATTTCATCTTTACGTTTATTATCAGCTTCTTTGTTAGCTTCTGCTTCTCTTACCATTCTATCAATCTCGTCTTTTGATAAACCGTTAGAACCACTGATTGTAATTTCTTGTTCTTTTTGTGTATCTAAATCTTTAGCACTAACTTTAACAATACCGTTAACATCAATTGAGAAAGTAACTTCAATTCTAGGTTCACCACGTCTAGCTGGTTTGATACCGGATAATTGGAAATGACCTAATAATTTGTTATCATGAGCCATTTGTCTTTCACCTTGATAAACCATAATATCAACAGCAGGTTGATTATCAGCAGCTGTAGAGAAGATTTGTGATTTTGTTGTAGGAATAGTTGTATTACGAGAAATTAAAGGAGTCATAATACCGCCCATTGTTTCAATACCTAATGTTAATGGAGTAACATCAAGTAAGACAACATCTTTAACATCACCACTTAAGATACCACCTTGATAAGCAGCACCAATTGATACAGCTTCATCTGGGTTAACACTTAAGTTAGGTTTTTTACCAGTAATATCGCTAACTAATTTTTGAACTGCTGGCATACGAATTGATCCACCAACAAGTAAGATTTCATTAACTTGATTGTAGTTTAATTTTGCATCAGCAAATGCTTTTTCAAGTGGAATTCTACATCTATCTAATAAGTGTCTTGTCATATCTTCGAAGTTTGCTCTAGTAAGAACTTTTTCAAAACTGATAGGACCATTAGCACTCATACCAATGAATGGTAATGAAATTGTAGTTTCTAAGTTACTTGATAATTCAATCTTAGCTTTTTCAGCAGCATCTTTATAACGTTGTAAAGCCATCTTATCAGAAATATCTTGGTTGAATTCAATTTTAATTTGAGCTCTAATCCAATCAGCAACGACATTATCCCAGTCATCGCCACCTAATTTGTTATCACCACTAGTTGAGACAACTTCAAAAGTACCATCACCAATATCAAGAATAGAAACATCAAGTGTACCACCACCTAAGTCGAATACGCAGATTTTTTCATTCTTATCTTTACCTAAACCATAAGCTAAACTTGCAGCTGTTGGTTCATTAATAATACGAACAACTTCAAGACCTGCGATTGTACCTGCATCTTTTGTAGCTTGTCTTTGAGCATCATTGAAATATGCTGGAACAGTGATAACTGCTTTTGAAATTGTTTGTCCTAAGTTAGCTTCAGCATAGCTCTTCATATAAGCAAGAATTTTTGCTGAAATTTCTTGAGGGGTAAAATCCTTATTAATACAGTTAATGTGTACTTTATAATCGCTACCCATATGACGTTTAATAGAACTTACTGTATCTGGGTTAGTTAATGCTTGTCTTTTTGCAGCATTACCAACGATAACTTCACCATTTGCTTTAAATCCAACAACTGAAGGAGTAGTCATAGTTCCTTCTGGATTAGGGATAACTTTAACGTTACCATCACTTTGTAAATAACTTACAACACTGTTTGTAGTACCTAAATCGATACCTAATATAACTTCTTTTGCCATAATTAATTTTCCTCCAAATTAAGTAATTTATTTATTTTCTTCTTGTTTTTCTTCTTTTTTATCCTCAGCGGCCTCTTTTTTGTCGCCAGGTTTTTTACTTACAACTACCATTGCTGGTCTAATTAAGTGATCGTGCAATTTATAACCTTTCATTTGAACTTCCTTTACAAGATGTTCTTCGCCTTCATCTTCGACAGTTTGAACAGCTTGCATTGTCTTTTCACTGAATTTAGTATTAATTGCAGGATTTATAATTTCGACACCTTCATCATTAAGTAAACTTATAAGTTGAGTATGAACATATTTGAATCCTTGTAAATAATTCTTAAGTTCAACAGTAGTCGGTTCAACTTTAAATGCCATATCAAATGCATCTAAAATACTAATTAATTTATCAACGAAACCTTCAACACGGTATTTAATAACATCTTGATGGTCTCTTTCAATCTCTTTACGAAGATTTGCCATATCAGCATAAACTCGGTAATAATCATTCTTCCAATGTTCGCAATCACTTTTAGCTTTTGCAATTTCTTCATCTTTTTTTGCTAACTGAGTTTTTACTGAGTCAAGTTCTTCGCTTTTTTCTTCTTTCTTCTCTTTATCTTTCATTTTTATCTCCTCTTTTATTTATTCATATGAGCTAATATTTCAGAAACTATATAATCTAAATAATTGATAACTTTGTCATAATCCATTCTTTTTGGACCAATAACAGCAATTTTACCAACACTATTTTCACCAGGAATAACAATTTCTTTTGAAACGATTGATACATTACTATTTTCGTCGTTTGAATCATTTATTAATAATTGCTCATTAGCTTGATTAATAATTTCTTCAAGTTTGATTGGATCATCGAAAAGTCCTAAGATTTTTTGTATTTCTTGAGCATCCCCACTAAATTCAGGTTGCTTTAGCAAATTAGATTTTCCTATTACCTCACTTCTATTTGATGCAAATTCATAGAATAGTTTTAATAAAGCGTTATATAAATTACTGTAATCATTCATATAACCTTCAAGGATAGGTTTCATTTCTTTTAGTTTTTCAACTAAATCCTTAACTTTTGTTCCTTTAAGTCTTTCATCTAATAAATTTAAGCATTTAACTATATCTTGCATTTTATTTTTCTTTGAGATAATAAATGTCTTATTTTCGACATATCCTGAATCAGTAACAAATAATACTGTACAAGTTACATCGTTAATAGGAACTAAGTGGATATTGATTAAACGTTCATTATCAGCTTTTGGACCTAAAACAACACTAGTTAAATTTGTCATATGTGATAATATTGCACAACTTTCTCTAAGAACATCTTCAACTGATTTTGATGAATCAAATATTGTTTTTAATTCATTTTTAAACTTATTATCAACCGTCGAAGTTCTTAAATTATTGACGTAATATTTATAACCATTGGCACTTGGAACCCTTCCACTACTAATGTGAGTTTTCTCGATAAGTCCTTCATTTTCAAGAGCTTGCATATCATTTCTGATTGTTGCACTACTGTATGGTAAATTATATTTTTCAATAAGATATTTACTTCCGATAGGTTTTGCAGTTCTTATAAAGTCTTCAACAATGATTTTTAGAATTTGTTGTTTTCTTGTTAGACTCATCTTAAAACCTCCCTAGCACTCTTTTTCCCTAAGTGCTAACAATAATATACTAGCATTCATTAGCACTGTCAAGAGATAAGTGCTAAAAAGTTTAAAAATTTTTAAGTATATTTTTTTAAAATTATTTAAGTTGAATTTTATTATTATATATAAGATAAATAGTAATTATTTATTTGATTTCGTCGAAGAATTTTATAGTGATTAAATCTAAGATTGCAATCCCTTCGTGTGTTGCAACTATTTTGTTTTTATATTTTTTTAATAATTTATCAGATACTAGTTTATTTATTAAATTGTTAAAACTTGAAACAAAATCTTTATTAAATTTCTTCTTATAATCATTAAAATTTATTCCATATTTTGTTCTTAAATTAAGCATAATAAATTCTTCTAGTTTTTCTTTATCAGTAAGTTTTTCTTTAAAATAAATTCGATCAACATCATTAGATAAATATTTATTTAAATTTTTAGTCATTGAATATCTATAACCATTAATATAACCAAAAGCACCTAATCCAACTCCTAAAAATTCATTAGATTTCCAATAATTTAGATTATGTTTACTTTCAAATTTTCTATTTTTAGAAAAATTACTTACTTCGTATTGATTAAATCCTGCTTCTTTTAATCTTTTACAAATAATGTCATACATTTCTCTATTTAAGTCTTCATCTATTTCTTTTATTCCTTGATTATAAAAATAAGTATTTGGATGTATTGTTAAACTATAAATAGAAACATGTTCAACATTAAGTTTACAAAAATAACTGATATTTTCGTTTATTATATCGATATTTTCTTCTGGTAATCCATATATAAAATCTAGACTTATATTAGGTATATATTTTTTTGTGAGTTCGATTAAATTAAAAAAGTCTAGATCTACTCGATGTAATTTTTTTAATGTTTCTTTATTAAAAGATTGAATACCAATAGAAATACGATTTATATTATTATCTTTTAATAATTTTAATAATTCTTCATTTATATCTTCAGGATTAGCTTCAAAAGTTATTTCACACTCATTAAGTTTTAATAAATTTATTTTATTTAAGAGTTTTTTTAAATTAAAAATAGAGAGACTTGAAGGAGTCCCTCCACCGATATAAATAGTTTTAAATTTATAAAAATTATTATAAATTTCATCTAAATCTTTACATATTTTATCAATATATAAATCTTCAAATCTTTGATTTTTAATAATTTTTACAAAATCACAATAAGGACATATATTCCTACAAAAAGGAATATGTATGTATAAACTATTAGTCTTTATTTTCTTGATGTTCTTTTTCGTATTCATCAAATTGTTTTTTTGTATCTTCATCATCAACTGGTTCAAGATATCTATCTAAATCTTCTTGAAGAGCTTGTTCTTGATGTGGTTTTTCTTCCTTATCTTTTTTATTTATTAATTTTCTTAATAAAAAAACGAATAAAGCTACTAAAGCAAAACAAACGATCAATAATAATAAAATTATTCCAGGATTTGACCATAAATTACTTGCTAAAATCATAAAATCTCCTTATTTCTTTTTTACTGGTGTGTAAATATATTTATTTTTTAATGGTTCTTTACTATAAAAGCCTAAATAAACTAAACCATCCATACTAGTTCTTGCAGTTTCATAAGCACAATTTAAGCACTTTTTATATTGAGAAATAGTATATTTCATACCGATTGTACAGTGTCTAGCATAAAAATATGCTTGACCATTAGATAAGTTTGGATAAAGTTCTTTAAGATGATTCTCTAATTTTCTAGCTTCATCTTCGCTTAGCCCTTCAGGTAATGATGTAATAGCAATATTTTTATTATAAATTAAAGCATCATTATTATTAATTTGATTAGAAGATTCTCTATTTTCTTCTACTTTTGCTATTTGTTCAACATTATTATCACTATTTTCAGTAATACTAGGTGCATTTTCTACAATAGTAGAATAAGTTTCACGAACTATATCATCTTTTTTAATTAAAACTATATTATCTAAGACATCGCTTACTTTTGAATCAAGATAAGTTGAAACAAAATTAATAATATAAGTTAAATCATAAGTTTTTTGACTTTCAAGAAGTACTCTTTCAAGTTCATCTGTGTGATTTAATAAACCTTCTAAATCAAAAGTAGCAGCTACATCTTCTAAATCGTTATAAGCTAAAATATATTTAAATAATAAAACTCCAATTTCTTCACTATAAGTTTCAAAAGGTTTAACATAATAGCAAAAATATAAAGCACAAACTGCTTTGATTAAAGGAGATAAAGTACTGTTATTAACAAATGAAAATAATGAATTCATTGCGTTTTCAATATTATTTGTAGGAATTCCTAAGTACATTTTATTTACTAAAACTTTTGTGAAACTATTATCAAGTTCTTTTGTTCGATAAAATTCCATTAAGTCTTCAGTTCCTAATAACATCGAATAAATCTTACCTAATAAATCTTCATCAATGCTTTGTGTATAGTTTTGTTCAATATCTTTTAAAACATTTAAATAATGCATTAAAAAGATTTCATTAGGTGAAACTACACTAGATTCATTAGTTATAATGTTACGTATTTTTGAATCTTCTATTTCTAATTTATATTTTAAAGATATATCCTTTAAAATTTTAAAATAACTTTCATTAAATAATTTTCTTTTTCCTTCTCTAGATAATTTTGATAAGTTGACCATTGAACGAGTCATTTTTCTTTCTAAAGATGTTACTTTTTCAATAATCATTGGAGCTAAACATACAGAATAATGGCTCCCATCAATATGTTCTAAAGATAAGACACAATTAAAATTAGATCTATATTCCAATATTTGCTTCCAAATATTATCAACAATAGAAATTTTCATTGTTCTTATAACATCGTTTTTTGTTGCATATATTACGTTAGTAAAACGTATTCCTAAATCATTATTTGCCATAAATTTTCCTTTACTTAATTATAATAATAGATTTAGTTAAAATCAATTAGATATTCTAAAAAACTACTAAATAATTACTAAATAATTACTATTTTTCATCATCATCGATAGACAATAATGACATGAACGCTTCTTGAGGTAGTTCAACACTGCCTACAAGTTTCATTCTCTTCTTTCCTTCTTTTTGCTTTTCAAGAAGCTTTCTTTTACGTGAAATATCTCCACCATAACATTTTGCTAAAACATCTTTTCTTACAGCTTTAACATCTGCTCTAGCTACAACTTTTCCGTTAATAGCGGCTTGTATAGGTATTTCAAATTGTTGACGAGGAATTACTTCTTTTAATTTGCTAACTAATTTAAGACCTCTATTATATGCGAATGGTTTATAAACTATCGTACTTAAAGCATCTACTGCTTCTCCATTTAATAAAATATCCATTTTTGCTAAATTAGATACTTTATAATCTTCTATTTCGTAATCTAATGAGGCATAACCTTTACTATAGCTTTTTAATTTATCAAAGAAATTATAAATAATTTCACTTAAAGGAACGCTATAACTTAAAATCATACGAGTATCATCAAAATATTCTAAATCTTTATAAATACCTCTTTTATCTTGGCATAATTCCATAATTGGACCAACATAATCTTTTGGAGTCATAATATTTACTTTTGCATAAGGTTCAAGAATTTCTTTAATTTTAGTTAATTCAGGCATTTTGCTTGGATTATCTAATTGAATTTCGCTACCATCAGTTAAAATAATTCTATAAATAACACTTGGTGCAGTTAAGATAATATCTAATTCATATTCTCTTTCTAATCTTTCTTGAATTACATCCATATGTAATAAGCCTAAGAAACCGCATCTAAATCCAAAGCCTAAAGCTTGAGATGTTTCTGGTTCATATCTTAAACTACTATCATTTAAAGATAATTTTTCTAAAGCATCTTTTAAGTCTTGATATTTTCTACTATCTGTAGGATAAATACCACAATAAACCATAGGATTAATTGCTCTATATCCAGGTAAAGGATTAGTTGCAGGATTATCAGCTAATGTAATTGTTTCACCAACACGAACTTCTTTAATATCTTTAATTTGAGCACAAAGATAGCCAACTTCACCACAATATAATGCATCTGATTTAATTTCTGATGGTGTTCTTATTCCTAATTCAGTTACTTCGTATTCCTTATTAGCACGCATTAATCGTATTTTATCGCCAACTTTAATTTTTCCTTCTTTAATTCTAATTAAAACAACAACACCACGATAAGAATCATAATAACTATCAAAAATTAAAGCTTTTAAAGGAGCATCATTATCTCCTTTTGGAGCAGGAATATCAGTAACTACTCTTTCAAGTACTTCTTTAATATTTTCGCCAGTTTTTGCACTAACTAATATAGCATTATCTCCATCAAGACCTAGTCTATTAGTTATTTCATTTTTACAAGCATCAATCATTGCACTCTTTAAGTCTATTTTATTAATAACAGGTACAATTTCTAGATCATTATCAACAGCTAAATACATATTTGCTAAAGTTTGAGCTTCTACTCCTTGAGTAGCATCAATTATTAATAAAGCTCCTTCACAAGCAGCTAAACTTCTACTAACTTCATAAGTAAAGTCGACATGCCCAGGAGTGTCAATAAGATTAAAAATATATGTATTCCCGTCATTTGCTTTATATTCAATAGTAACAGCATTTAATTTGATAGTAATACCACGTTCTCTTTCTAATGACATCGAATCAAGAATTTGTTCTTTCATCTCTCTTTTTGTAATTGTATTAGTAAGTTCAAGTATACGATCAGCTAATGTTGATTTACCATGATCTATATGAGCTATAATGCTAAAATTTCTAATTTTCGATTGCTTGTATTCCATAATTGTCTATTATATCAATTATTATAAAAATCTTGTAAAACTTTTTTCAAATCATCTACATTTTTAATTACTTTGTAATTATCCCGATCTTTTCTAAATAAAGAAAGGTAATTTTTATACAAATATCTCGAATCAATTAATAATACAGAACCTCGGTCATTTTCAGATCTTATAAGTCTACCCACAGCTTGCATTACTCTATTCATAGCTGGATTTAAATATGTAAAATTATATCCATTCAATCCTTTTGACTCATAATAATCTTTTAATAAAGAATTTTCATAATCAAACGAAGGAAGACCAATTCCTACAATAGAAACACCAATTAATCTATCACTAACTAAATCAATTCCTTCAGCAAAAGTACCACCAATTACTGCAAATCCTACTGTAGTCTTTTTAGGATGCGCTTCAAATTTATCCAAAAATATATTCTTCTCTTCATTTGTCATCTTTTTAGATTGATATATTACATTAACATCCTCTTCAAATTTTAATTCCTTTTTAATTTTATAAAGATATTCATAAGAAGGTAGAAAAACTAAATAATTGCCTATTTTACTTAAAACAAAAGTTTTAATATTTAAAATTACATCATTTAATGACTTTTCTCTATTTTGATAAATTAAAGATAATTTATTATTAATAATTAAATTAAGATTATTTTTATCAAAAGGATTATCAATTATTAATTCATTATCAAAATGATCGTTAGTAATTAATTTTTCATAATAAGATAACGGAGACAAAGTTGCACTAAATAAGGTAGAACTATTGACCTTATATAAAGTAGAATTAATAAATTCACTAGCATCTAAGCAAAATATATGAATTTCATAATCATCTTTTAATTTATGCAAATATATTTTAAAATTTTCATCTATTAAATCATACATTTTGCAAAATTTATAAACTTCTAAGAAAAACTCATCAGCTTTTTCAAACGTTAAATTTGGATGATTACTTGAATAAATTTTATATAAATCACTCATGTCATTTAAACATTCTATAAATTGATCATCTAATTTTTCTAATTTCAAATAATCAACATCATTTTCTTGATTATCAATAAATTCAATTTTAGTAAATAAATTAAAGAAAGTTGTTAATTTAGATAACGCCTTTTTGATGTCCTTATTTTCAATTGTTTTTAATTCTTTTTTAGCTTCTTTAAATTGTGAAAACGAAATCATTGTGGAATACATGCTTCTACTTCTATCAATAAGATTATGTGCTTCATCAATTAATAAATTTAAATTATATGTTTTATCAGGCATTTCAAAAAATCTTCTTAATCTAGCGATTGGATGAAATACGTAATTATAATCACAAACAATATAATCACAATATAAACTTAAATCCAACGATAATTCAAATGGACAAATATTGTATTTATAAGCTATTTCTTTAATGATTTTCTCATCGAATAAAGAATATTTGATCAAACTTTCCTTTAAAGCAACTTTAATCTTGCTATAATAACCTCTAGCAAAAAAACACGACTCAGGATTGCATTTCTTTTTATACGATAAGCACATTTTTTCTTTTGCAAGTAATGTTACAGCCTTTATAGCGATCCCAACATTATTAAAAATTTTTAAAGTATCTGTAGCAAGTTTAAATCCGCTATTTTTTGGAGTTAAATAGAAAAATTTGTCGCATTTTATTTTATTAAACGTACTTAACGAGGCATAAATACTAGATACAGTTTTTCCAATTCCTGTTGGTGCTTCAATATATCCGATTTGTTTTTTAGTTAAATTATTCTCGATAAAGTCAATCATATCTTTTTGACCGTTTCTTAATTTATCGAAAGGAAATTTAAGAGATTTCAAGCTTTCATCTCTTTTTTCAGCACAATCTTCCAATATATTTAAAAAATCTAGATATTGAAAAATGTAAGACTCAACCTTTTCTTTTAATTCTTCAACTGTATAATTAAACTTTTTATAGTCTGTTTTTTTATCAATTTGAGAAATATAAGTTAATTGAATATTAATAGTTTTGATTTTTTCTTTTAAGCAATATAAATATGCGTAACATTCAGCTTGTCCTAAGTGCCACAAAATATTATTTTCAATGAAATACTTTTTTTCTCCGACATAACTTTTAATTTCATCTATTGTGACTTCATCGTTATTTTTTATCAAACCATCGCATCTTCCGGATAATTTAATTGAATAGTTATTTAAATTAATTACACCATCAAGATACACTTCAGATTCATAAGAATCATTTTGCTTCCCTTGATAATATTTGTGAATTAAAGAACCCTCAACCATTGATGCGTTATTAAAATAACGATTATCGATGTCGCCACTTCTTAAAACAAAATCAACTAATTCGTGTACAGATAATTCAAAAAAATTATTCAACATGTTCTCCTACTGTGAAAAAATGTTGCATGCCATTATAAAAATCTTTAAAGGACATTATATTTTTCCCAGGTTTTTGAAGTTCTAATATCTCTATATAACCATCTTGTGTTGCAATGCAAAAACCTTGCTTATCATATTTAATAATTGTTCCTGGCTCTGCGATTTTTAAATTAGTAAAAGCTAATGCTTTAAATACTTTAAATTTAATATTTTTATAAGAGAAATATGTCCCAGGTTCATAAGATAAAGCTCTAATAATGTTATTAATTCTACTAGAATCGTCATTAAAATTTAGTTTTTCTAAATCACGATCAATTTTACTTGTGAAAGTAACTTTTGATTCATCTTGTTCTTCGCCAACATTTATTTTATTAACCACATCTTCTATTCCTTCATCAAAAACTTCGAAGCAAGACATAGCTATTTTTTTCTTTAAACTCGTGTAATTATCATCATCTAAAACTTGAATTTCTTTTTTATAATACATTTTACCTGCATCCATCTTATCTACCATTTCCATAAGAGTAACTCCAGTTATCTTATCGCCATTTAATAAAGCGAATTGAATTGGTGCAGCTCCTCTATATTGTGGTAATAAAGAGCCGTGTAAATTGTAGCATCCATATTTTGGAATCATTAATAAATCGTGAGGGATTAATTGACCATAAGCCATTGTTAAAATAATATCGGGTTTTAATTCTTTTATAAATTCAAAATCTAATCTGATTTTTTCTTTTTGATATACAGGAATATTATATTTTTTTGCAATTACTTTAGTAGGAACCTCTAAAATTCTTCCTTTTCTATCTTTTTCTTTATCCATTTGAGCAACAACACCTATAATGTTGTAATTATTTTTAATTAACAGTTCTAAAACAGTTGCACTAATGTCTGGCGTACCAAAATATAATATTTTTAGATTCTTTTTTTTGATAAAATTTTCCATAAGAATTCCTCTTCTAGATTAATATAAATAATTATACACAAATATTATTGCATTTACTTATTTAATTTTGGTATAATTCTAAAGTATTACGAGGTGAGAAAGATGGCAAATATTAAATCACAAAAGAAAAGAATTAAAACTAACGAAAAGGCTAGAATTAGAAACGTTTCTTATAAGTCAAAATTAAGAACTGCAGTTAAGAATGTCAAAATAGCTTGTGCAACTAATAATAAATCATTAGCTACCGAAAAATTAAATTTAGCTTTTTCAATTATTGACAGAGCTGTTGTTAAAGGTATTGAAAAATCAGCTACCGCTGCTCGTCAAAAAGCAAGTTTACAAAAATTAGTCAACGCTATTGCTGAATAGTTTTTTAAACTATTTTTATAAATTAACGGCTAGATGCCGTTTTTTTGTGCTAGAAATTTAAGATAAATAATTCAAAATTATAAAAGCGATCAACTTCATTATGTTTGATTTTTTTATCAAGTTCATATAATTTTTCTAAAGATTTAGAAATTTCACCTTTTTTAAAATATTTAATATCTTTTAAAGCATAATAGACTTTTCCGCTTTTAATATTCAAAGTTTCTGCAATTTCGTTAACACCATATCCTTTGTTTTTTAAATATAAAATAGAATCAAGAGAAATTAAATTATTAGTCATCATGGTTATTAACATTATTGGCTCTATATTTTGAGTTAAGCGTAAATCTCTATAAGCAGATAAAGCTTTTTCCTTATCTTTATTAATTAGATATTTTATTAAGTTAAAAACATCATCTTCTTGTGGTTTTGTAAAAATATCTAATACATCATTTAAAGTTATATGATCTTTAACATATAGACATAATTTTTCACTTTCATTAAGAAAGATTTTTAAATCTGAATCACTTCTATAAACAATTTCTTCAACAGCATCATCATCAATTTGAATATTTCGTTTACCAAAAAAGGTTTTTACATATAATGGCCATTCACTCTCTTTTAGTGGAGCTAATAACTTTCTATTTTCTTTTTTTATAGATTTTACAATGACATTATCTATATCGATTTCATTAGTTGGACAAATAAATATTAGATTGACATCTTCATTATCATCATGTTCGATATAATTTACAGCAAATTCATAATTATTTTTCTTTGTAATTTTAGCTTCTTTATTTTTTGAATATTTATTTTTCTTTTGAAGATAAAAAGCATTATCAACAACAACTACTTTTTTATTAAATGCCAAATCAAGTTGGTAGCATTCATTAATTGCATCATCAATTAATGAATCATTACCATTAAATTTAATTACATTTTTAAATTCATTCTTAAAAAATTTATTAATAAATGTAGTTAAGTATATATTGATTCTTTCTCTATCTTCACCAAAAAATACGTAAGTCATGAAAATATTATACACTAAATAAAGAGCATTTAAATTTAAAATCTCTGTTAATGTTTAATGATATTACTGTTTAAACTGAAAATTTATAAGTTATCGTTCCTTCTAAATCAGTTCTTCTACATTTAATTTGTAATTTTTTTAAGCTTTCTAAAGTCTCTTTATTTGGATGACCAAATTTATTATTTTTACCACAAGAAATAATAGCTTCTTTAGGATTGCAATAAGAAAGAAATTCGAAACTTGAGGAAGTATTAGAACCATGATGACCAACCTTTAAATAATCACATTCTAATTTGTAATTATCTACAATGTATTTTTCAATTTTTGTAGATGCATCACCCATTAATAAAAAATTATAATTTTTCACTTTAAAACTTAAAACTAAACTCTTATCATTTTCATCTTCTACTAATTGTTTATCAATATTATTAAGATTTTTAAATGTAAAATATCGTGTTTTATAAGGAAAAACCTCATTATAGCCCTGTGAACCCCAAAATTTTTACTTATATTCAAACAGCAAATGTTTGTTTTCTAAATTCTACAGGACTCATATTATTAAGTCCAGTTTTAATTCGAACGTTATTATAGAAATAAATATAATCACTAATTTTTAACATTAA
>JALEXS010000009.1 GCA_022780025.1 Mollicutes bacterium
AAGTTTATTCCAATCTCTTACTTTATGCATGAAAAAATTTCTTTCCTTGCATCTTGCATTAGGTGGTAAATCAATATGTATCCCCTTTTTATACTTGTCGATACATTCAAGTTTAAATTCTAATGTGTATTTCATGAAAAATACCCCTCCTCCTGTTGTCCAGGATTTGGGGTACAGTTCAGATTAGAAGGGTTTTTATATCAAAATAAAGGTTTTTTAAGTAAATTTAATAATTATTTATAATAAAACTATAGATAAAAAAGTATATCTACATTAATAGTTTTAATAATAAAAAATATAAAATAAAACTAGGTATAAATGATTTGATAACGTCAATAAAAAAGTAAAAGAAGTTCCATTTAAAAGAATATTTTTGCAAAGCAAATAGAAAAATAATTTAATATATTATGATAGGATAAATATTTTAATATTTATAAATTTTAAACTTTAATCATCAGCAAATTATGATATGTATTCATCATATTTTTTCCACATGCTTTTATAAGCATCAGAATAGGAAGATTGAAACTCTTCATCTAAAGAATTATAAAAATCATCGAACTTATTAATTACATCAGTACAAAGATAAGGATCCTTTAAATTAAAATCATTCTTAAGTATAGCGTATAAGTATAATTGATAAATTAAGAATATATCATCATTAAAAGTAGCATATTTTAAAGCATTTTCAATTGTATCAGTAAAATCTTTAGCGCTATATCCATCCGGATAAAATAACATTGCTCTAGCATGAACCCAATAAGCTTTACCAAGTAAATTAGAATAATCTAAATTAGGATAAGTTTCACTATAAATAGAAAATTCAACAGCATCATCAAATTCATTAGTAAACTTATCATATTCAAAACTTGCACTTTCTATAGCAATCTTACAAGCAGTTTTACATATAGTAGGATCAAAATATTTATCTTCATCACCACTATTAAACATATCCATATAAGCTTCAGCAACATAGATATTAAATAAAGCATCATTGATATAATCTTTATGTTCTTCAATAAAATGTAATAAATCTTCATGATTATCACAAATATCTAATATAAAAGCAACTAGCCCATAAACTTTATCATTACCTTTTTTCATTGCTTCTAAGGAATAGTCAAAAAACATATCTAAATCTAACTCATCTTCACTAACTACTGTTGTATTAATAGCTAACATTGCTAAATCTAATTCTGCTCGACCAGTAGAATCTATATTAGTAGCACTTATTAAATTATTAATAGTATCTTGATAATTACCATTAGTATAATTAGTTAATGCTAACTTATAATAATCTTTATCTTTTTTAGTAACTTCTTTCTTTTTTCTATTAAATAATGATATAAATTTTTTATATTATAAGTTAATAACTTATAATATTCTTTCCCCCTTAAATTATGATATCAATGAATTATTTTATATAATAAATCTATTGAAATTATAAGATATTTATTTGATTCTATCTATAAAAATATGTCTATTATATTTAAATTTTTCTATTAAATAATTATAAAAAATATAAGTAAATATAGAAAACTAAATAGAAATGAATAACTAAAATAAAAGGATGTTTCTAATTTGAAACATCCTTATTAATTTACTTTATGTATTTTATATTATTTTAAATTACCAACTTCAACATTCATGTTATATTCGCCATCATAATTTTGATATTGATTACGTAATTTCTCGATAGCTGAACCTGTTTCATTTATAATGTTATTAGAAGTATTTTCAATTAAAGTCTTTAAAGAACTTTGGAAATCATTAGCATCATAATTATCTTTAACATCAGTTGCATTTATTTTACCATTAATTACATAGTTAATTTTACCATTACTAACTTTAACTGAAATATCAAATGATGCACTACCTTTAGTTACATCATAAGTTCTAGAATAATGACGTGCTATATCATAACATCTATCATATAAAATAGAACTAATAGATGATTTATCTATAGATCTATAATCTTTTTGTGCAGAAGTAGTATTAGTATTTCTATTTCCACTAGTTTTAACGTTATTATTAGATTTTTTAGATAAAGATCTAAAATAAATAAAATAATAAATAGCAAATATTAAAGTAATAGCACCTAATACACTTAATAAAACTGTAAATAAATATTTACTCCAAGCAATATTAGTAATATCTACAACCTTAAATTGAACTAAAACCATTAAAACTGCTTGAGCAATTAAACCAACACAAATTAATACATTAGATAAACCGAGTATAATTTGTCTATGGTGTTTAATAGCACCTTTTAAGTATCCTAAATAATAGAATACTCTAGTAATACCATAAGCAGCAAAAAGAATACCAACTACAACTATTGCATAAGTTTCTTGTTGACCAGCAGTTAATCCACCAATAGCAAGACCTAATACAATATAAATAGCACCAGCAATAAATGCATCTTTATTAGAACGATTTGGTAAAAAGAATGATACAATACCAAAAATAATAGCAACAGAAGCACTTAAGCTACATAAAGTATTTGCATCCAATCCACTAGTTCCACTACCAAAAAAACTACCGGCTATGAAACTAGCGAAAAAGGCAAAAAGCGCAGTCATTATATGACCGAGAAAAACTTTTACTTTCATAATCCCCCCCCTTTTAAAAATTGTTTCCGATATTTATTATTCTCTTATATTTTCTTAAGTCAATAATAGACATTTAATTTTGTTAAAAATTTCACAAATAGTTACATGGTGATAGAAAAAAATACGTACTAATCGATAAAAAATTTAATAAAATAATTTATCTCTTTAGTAAATTTATAAAATATTTTACAAATTTATATAAAAAATTATATTTAAATTATGAATGTTCTTTAAATGAATTAATAATTAAAAAATATAAATATATAATCTTTTTTATTATCAATTAAAAAACATTTAAAAATCATTATTTATTTATTATAAATAAATAGTAAAATAACCTTATGAATAGAGGTATTAATTATGAGTAAGATTATGTTTACAAAAGATATATCAAGTAAAGGTATATTAAGATTATATAAAGAATATAATTATAAATTAGAAGGAAAAATATTAGCTAAAATACATAGTGGAGAAGAAGGTAATCAAAATTATTTACATCCTTCTTTATTTAAAGATTTAATTAATTATTTAGATGTTACTTTAGGTGAATGTAATACTGCTTATGAAGGATCTAGACATAATAATGAAGTTCATCTTAATTTATTAAAAAGACATGGATGGTTAGATTATAAATTTGATTTATTAGATAAAGAGGGACCTGATTATTGTATAGATATACCTAATGGATTAAAGATTAAAAAGAATTATGTCGGTAAAGATATATTAAATTATGATTCTTTATTAGTATTTACTCATTTTAAAGGACATCCAATGGGTGGATTTGGAGGTTCTTTAAAACAATTATCAATAGGATGCGCTTCTAGTTTTGGTAAAAAGTATATTCATGGAGCAGGAGTTACTACTGGTAACACATGGGCTACTAAACAAGAAGATTTTATTGCAAGTATGGCAGATGCCGCCTATTCCATAGATAAATTATTTAAAAATAAAGTAGTTTATATTAATGTACTTAAAAATATGAGTGTCGATTGTGATTGTTGTGCAATTGCTGAAGATCCTTGTTTAAAAGATATTGGAGTACTTATATCTACTGATCCTTTAGCAATTGATAAATGTTCTTTAGATTTAATTAAAGCTAGTAATGATAAAGGATTAGAACATTTCTTAGAAAGAGTTAATTCTAAAAAAGGTGAATTAATATTACAAGATGGAGAAGAATTAGGTATTGGTTCATTAGATTATGAATTAATAGATATAGATAATAAATAAACAAATATAAATATAATTTAATATCATTAAATATTACATATAGATGTCATATGGTTTCACTAATTGTTAGTGAAACCTATATTTATATTTGTTATAATTTAAGGCTATGAACTTTTAGGGGATGGATATGAAGAAAAAATTTAGTTTATTTATCATCTTAAGTGCATTATTAGGAATGGGTGTAGTATCTTGTGGAGATATTAAAGCACCAGATATTAATAATAAAGATGATAATAAAGATAATAATGATAATACTGGTGGAGATAATACTGGTGGTAGTACTGGCGGTAGTACAGGTGGTGATAACACTGGCGGAAATACAGGTGGCTCAACCGGTGGAGATAATACCGGAGGATCTACAGGGGGAAATACGGGTGGATCAACTACAGAAAATAAATATGATGAATATGCTAAACATGATGGTAGTTTAACTTCCCCATATTCTATTAAAGAATGTAATGAGATTATAGATAAATTAGCAGATAAAGAAACATCTAGTGAATATTACTTTACTGGTAAAGTCGTTAGTATTCAAGAAATATCAACCTCATTTGGTAATGCTACTTTTACTATTAAATCAGCAGATAGTGAATTATTAGTATGGAGATGCTATTCATTAAATAATGCTAAATTTACTTCTCAAGATGAAGTAAAAGTAGGAGATAATTTAATAATGTTTGGAACATTATTAAATTATGGTGGAAAAAAAGAAACTGGTAAAGGTACTTATATACATACTAGAAATAATGATGTATCTACTTCTACTGGAGGTAGTACTGGTGGATCTACAGGAGGTAGTACAGGTGGTAATACTAGTGGTGGAGGAAGTAGTAGTGGAAGTCATGATATAGCTTCAACTGAAAAGGATTATTATAAATCAATAACTGACTCTTTAACTGGTGGAATGAATGGTTCACTAAGAACTACATTAACATCAATTTCTAAACCAAAAGCAAGTATAAGTTATTCTAGTGGTTTATCTAGTTTTTTACCAGGCGCTAATGAAGATCCTAAAAACCCTAACAATATGATTTATTTTTACACTCAAAAGAGTGTAAAAAAACAAGCTGCAGGAGAATGGAATAGAGAACATACTTGGCCTCAAAGTTTATCTGGTGGATTATATGGTAAAACAGGTCCAGGATGTGATGCATTACATATTATGCCAACATATAAAGACACTAATTCTACTAGAGGTAGTTTAAAATTTGGTAATTGTAGTAATGGTACTGTTCGAACTTATGATGGAATTCAATACGCTAAAACTAGTGGTGGTTATTTTGAACCAATGGATAGTGTAAAAGGAGATGTCGCTCGTATAGTTTTATATATGTGGACAACTTATTTTGCAGAAAGAAATCATTCTATTACTAATGTAGCTAGTAGTGTTTCATTAATGGTAGAGTGGCATAAATTAGATCCAGTTGATGATATCGAAATGAATAGAAATAATGTTGTATTTGCTTCTAAACAAAATAACCGTAATCCATTCGTAGATCACCCTGAATGGGTAGATAAAATATTTAAGTAATATTAATTACTAATTATATAATTAACTATTAGCCTTTAAACTAAAATGTTTAAAGGCTTTTAAAATACTCAAAAACTATGTATATTTAGATAAAAAGCCTGCAAAAAGCCAATATTTTTGTAGAAATTGAATATTAATTATTAGATATTCTTATATAAAATTTATAATGTAAAAGGAGACTTGCAAGGAATTTTGTGTTTGAGTAATTAAAAGTCATAATTTTCTCTTTCATTTAAGCTAAAATTTCAAAGCCTAATTGATATCTTTCTTCTTCGCTTAATTCTGAAATATATTTCTCCTTTTTCTTTGATGCTGTATTGTTATAATCTGCTATACAGGCTGTAAGTACGATAATTTCATTGCTTTCACTATTGAATAGTATTCTGTGATTCGAATATCTCTGAAGGTCTGAATTAAACGATTCAATATAATTTGTTGTTCTTATTGCTTTCCACATACACATTGGAAACTCCAAATATTCAAATAATCCATTT
>JALEXS010000019.1 GCA_022780025.1 Mollicutes bacterium
CAGAATATATCGATTATTACAACAACAAGAGGATTAAAGGTAAAACAAAATGGATGCCTCCGGCTAAGTTTAGGGAAGCATCCATGTTGGCCTTATGATATAATCCAATTAACTTGTCCAGGAAACTGGGTACATATCAATTATAAAGGCTTTTTTATAATTTAAGGGCTTTTATTATTTTTGAATTAAATTAATAGTTACTAAAATCTTGCAATTTCATAGACTGCAAAGTCTACAGTTTTAGCTAAAGTTTTAACACCACTTTCAGTTAAGAAACCTTGAGCACTACCGCTAGCTCCTATTTTGAAACTAGTAAAGACTTCAGCAAGTTTTAAACATTCAAGTGAATCAATTCCTTTTAAATAGAAGTGAAGGAATGCACTAACTAATGCATCACGACTTCCAACAGTATTAACAATTTCTCTTACAGTTATAGCATCTATATGATAAATAATTCTCTTTTTACTATCTAAAATCATAGCGCCTTCACGACCTTCACCAAGAATAATTATTTCATTATGATATTTATTATATATTTCGAGTAAGAAATCTTCATAATTATAATCTGTAAGACCTCTAGAACTTAAAAAAAGGATGTCTGCATACTTCATAAAGTCTTCATTAAATGGATCATCGACTCTACCTATAATATGGACATCAGTTGCAATCTTTTTACCTAATTCTTTAGCTTTACTTAATAATGATCTATTAAAGTTATTATTACATAAGACTACTAAGTCAGCTTCCTCAATTTTATCTTTTTCTTCTAAGAAATTACTTGTTACTTCTTGAACATCTTTTAAATCACAATAAGTTTGAGCATTCATTGCTGAATCTACTAAAACTACTGTGTTTGGAGTTGATTCTAAGGATAATTTGATATTAGAAGTATTAATACGGCTTCTTTTTGCTTCTAAGATGATAGTTCTTCCTAATAAATCATCTCCGACATGTGAGGATAAGAGAATTTTATCTCCTAAAGTCTTCATGGCTTTTGAAATATTATAAGCTGTGCCAGAAACTGTACTTGTTGTTCCAAAGAATGGGTAATCAATTGGAAAATATTTGATTGGGAATGCTTTGACATTCAAAATAGTTTCGAAATTTAGAAGTCCCGAAACATAGATTGTTTTCTTTTTCATATTGTTCTCCTTATTATTAATTTCATTATAACAAAATAAATAAAAAAATATAGATATAATCGTTATTTTTTGTAAATAAAATTTATTAAAAATATATAAGGCCGAATTAAAAATATTATATTTCTAATGTGGGAAATTACTTATATTATAAGGCAAATATTCTAATAATGAAATAAAAAAATTGCTAAATAAAAATTTATTTTCGAATAATTAAAATTTACTTTTACTGTATTAAAAAATCGTTTATATTTATATTGTAAAACTTGAAGATTGCATATATTTTTTAAAGTGAACATAATTATTTTACAATAAAACATTTCTTATAGAATGTTGATGTATGTTCTTCATAGATTTATATATTTCTAGGGAGGAAAAACAATGAAAAGAAATATGCTTGTTTTAGGGTTAGCAGCTTTTACCTTATTAGCTACTAATGGATTAACTAGTTGCGGAAAAGAAGAAGAAAGTGGTGAAACAAAGATCGCTATGATCACTGATTATGGTGATATTACTGATCAATCATTCAACCAATCCACATGGGAAGGCGTCAAAGAATGGGGTGATACTAATAATTATAAGTATAAATATTATAAACCAGCTGATAACTCCGATGCTAGCCGTATAGCTTCTGCTGAAAAGGCTATTGAAGAAGGATATAATGTCATTGTTCTTCCAGGATATGCATTTGCACCATGTATTAATAAAGTTGCTCCAAAAAATAAAGATACTAAATTTATTGCTCTTGATGTCGGTAAAGGTGACTTATTAGCTGATTATTTTGGAAAAGATTATGATTATAATCCAGATAATACAAAATGGAATACATATAAATTACCAGAAAACGTTTATTCTGCAGTTTATCAAGAAGAAATCGCTGGTTTCTTTGCTGGATATGCTGTTGCTAAAGAAGGTTATAGAAAATTAGGCTTCTTAGGCGGTATGTCTGTTCCTGCTGTTGTCAGATATGGCTATGGATTTGTCCAAGGCGTTAATGCAGCAGCTAGTGATGCTGATAATTTCGATATTAAATATACTTATGGTGGACAATTCTTTGGTGATGCTGACATTACTGCACGTACTGATACTTGGTATCAAGGCGGAACAGAATTAGTATTTGCTTGCGGTGGTGGTATTTATACTTCTGCATGTGAATCTGCTACAAAAGATGGAATTAATGGTAAAGTAGTTGGCGTTGATGTTGATCAAAAAGCAATTATTGAAACTACTTATAAGAAAGAAGGACTTTGCGTTACTTCAGCTATGAAAGGTTTAAAAGCAACTGTTCTTTCTAAATTAACTGATGTCGTTCTTAATAAAAAATGGACATCTAAGATTGAAACTTTAGGTTTAGTTAGTGCAACTGAAGTTGAAAAGAACTTTGTTCAATTACCTGTCGATACTTGGTCAATGACAAAGTTTACTGTTGAAGACTATAAAGAATTAGTTAAGAAAGTTTATAATGGTGATATCAAGGTTTCTAATGAATCTGATTCAAATAAACATCCTGAAACTAAAGCAAATGTTAAAGTAGAGTATCAATCTCAAATTAAATAATTAATTTAATAAGGGACCTTTTTAGGTCCCTTTCGACTATAAAAACATTAGTTAAGGGTACTTTTATATGGAAAATAATAACTATGCTATTGAGATGATAGGAATTACTAAAGAATTTCCTGGTATTATAGCAAATGACGACGTAACCATAAGACTTAAACATGGTGAAATTTTAGCTTTACTTGGTGAAAATGGTGCAGGTAAATCGACTTTAATGAGCATTCTTTTTGGTCTTTATACTCCTGAAAAAGGTGAAATCAAAAAAGATGGAGTAGTTATAAAAATTAAAAATCCTAATGATGCAACATTTTATAAAATAGGAATGGTTCATCAACATTTTATGTTAATTAATGTTTTTACAGTTCTTGACAATATTATTTTAGGATCTGAGCCTAATAAAAAAGGATTTATTAATAGAAAACTTGCTAAAGAGAAAATTCAAAATTTATGTGATAAATATGGTTTTAACTTAGAATTAAACGCTAAGGTTGAAGATTTAACTATTGGTGCACAACAAAAAGTTGAAATATTAAAAATGTTATATAGAGATAATGATATTTTGATATTTGATGAACCTACAGCAGTTTTAACTCCACAAGAAATTGATGAATTAATGGAAATTATGAAAAACCTAGTTAAAGAAGGTAAATCTATTATTTTTATTACTCATAAACTTGATGAAATTATGAAAGTTGCTGATGAATGTGTAGTTTTAAGAAAAGGCAAGGTTACTGGAACTGTAGAAATTAAAAATACTACTAAAGAAGAATTGTCAGAAATGATGGTTGGCAGAAAAGTAGAATTAAAATTAGATAAAGCCCCATACAATCCAAAAGAACCAATTTTACAAGTTAAAGATTTATGTATGCATGATAAATCTCGTAAAATTGATACTGTTAAACATGTAACTTTTGATGTAAGAGCTGGTGAAATTCTTTGTATTGCTGGAATTGATGGAAATGGTCAATCTGAATTGATTGGTGGAATTACTGGATTATTGCCAGTTAAGTCTGGTGAAATTATTCTAAATAATGTAAATATGACCAAATTATCAATTAGAAAAAGAAATATTCTTGGTTTATCTCATATTCCAGAAGATAGACATAAACATGGTTTGATCCTTGATTATTCATTAGAAGAAAACTTAATTTTACAAAAATATTTTTATAAAGATTATCAAAAATTCCATTGGATTAATTTAAAAAACCGTGGACAATACGCGAATGAACTTATAAGTGATTTTGATATTAGATCTGGTCAAGGTAAAGAAACTAAAGTTCGTAGCATGAGTGGTGGTAATCAACAAAAGGCAATTGTTGGTCGTGAAATTGAAAGAGACACCGATTTATTAATTGCTGCTCAACCTACTAGAGGACTAGATGTTGGCGCTATTGAATATATTCATAAACAACTTTTAAAACAACGTGATTCTGGTAAAGCTATTTTACTTGTATCACTTGAATTAGAAGAAGTTTTTGGATTGGCAGATCGTATTTTAGTTATGCATGGTGGAGAAATTGTTGCTGAATGTTATCCTAATGAAGTTACTGTACAACAATTAGGATTATATATGGGTGGCGTTAAACAAGATAAATTTAAGGAGGCTACTGAAGATGGAAAAGAAAAAAATAATGATTGATAAATGTGGCTCTTTTTGTAAAAAAGTCTTCAAAAGTGAAGGATTTTCTTCGATTTTGACTTCTGTAATTTGTATTTTAATTGGTTTATTAATTGGTTTTATAGTCTTATTATGCATTGCTCCTGAAGGCGCTTTAAAGGGTATACAAACAATTATTTTAAACTTTTTTACTTATACTAAGAGTAGCTTAAGACTAAAGTATTTTGGTAAAACTTTAGTTTATACTGCTCCCTTAATTCTATGTGGTTTAAGCGTTTTATTTGCTTATAAAACTGGTTTATTTAATATTGGGGCAGCAGGACAATATACAGTAGCAACTGGTGTAGCTATAATAGCAGCTGTTGCTTGGAACTGTCCTTGGTATGTTTGCTTACTTTTAGCTATTTTAGCTGGTGCTTTTTGGGGATCTTTAGTTGGCTTTTTAAAAGCGTTCTTTTCAATAAATGAAGTAATTTCAGCAATTATGTTAAACTGGATTGGTTTATACCTTATTAATATGTGTGTTAAGAATTCAAAGGCTTGGGATAGTATAAAATATGAAACACTTTCTATTGAAAAATATAATCCATCAGCACTTTTACCAACAATTGGATTAGATAAATTATTTAATTTTGAATATGCAGGAATTGGATTATTATTTGCTATTATTATTCCTATAATTATTTTTATAATTTTAAAATATACAACTTTTGGATATGAATTAAAAGCTACTGGATTTAATAAAACTGCCTCTGAATATGCTGGTATGAAAGGCAAATTTAATACTATTATTACTATGGCAATTAGTGGTGGTTTAGCTGGACTTGGAGCTGGTGTATTTTATTTAAGTGGTGTTATGCCATATTATTGCCCAACTAGTGGTGCTTTAAGTATGGGATTTAATGGAATTTCTAGTGCTTTCTTAGGTGGATTAAGTCCAATTGGAACAATATTTAGTTCGTATTTCTTAACTCATATTACTCAGGCTGGTGCTTTATTAGATACAAATTATTATAGTTCCCAAATATCTGATTTAATCTCTTCTATCATCATTTATCTTTGTGCTTTCACTCATATATTTAAATATTTATTAAAGAAGGCATTTAATAAAAAAAATAAAGAAGTAAATGGTAATGTAGAGGATAAAAAAGATGATTCTATCGATGTAAAAGAGATTGTAGAAGAAGTCGATGATAAATTATTAGATAATAATATAGAAAAAACAAAAAATGAAATTTCTAATAATTTTAAAGATGGTGTTAATAATTTCTTTAAAAAGATTAAAGATGGAACTAATAAATCATTTGAAAAGATTAAAGATCTTTTTAAAAAGAAGGATTAGAAAGGAGGCTAAAATATGTTATTACTTATTCAATATACATTAATTTTTGCTACTGTTCTTACTTTAGTTGCTTTAGCTGGTATGTTTTCTGAAAGAAGTGGCGTCATTAACTTAGGACTTGAAGGTATTATGGTTATTGGCGGATTAGGCGGAGCACTTATGATGCACTTTTTACCTGAGACTGCTAATCCTTTCTTAGTAGTGTTTGTTGGAATTATTAGTAGTATTATATTTGGCTTAATATATTCAATGTTATTAGCAGTAGCAGCAGTTACTTTTAAAGCTGATCAAACCATTACTGGTACAGCAATGAATATATTAGCACCTGCTTTTGCAACTGTTGTTGTTAAAGCTCTTACTTTAAAAGAAACTGGTAAAGCTACTCCTAGATTAGAATATATTACTTTCCATAATTATTTTGTTTTTAGAATAGGAGAAATGGAGTTCAATTGGTTCTTTATTTTAATGATTTTATTTGTAGCTATTGCTTGGATTGTATTATATAAAACTAAATTTGGTCTTAGACTTATGAGTTGTGGTGAAAATCCTCAAGCTGCAGATAGTGTTGGTATTAATGTTATAAGATATAGATATATTGGCGTTGCAATTTCAGGTATATTAGGTGGACTTGGTGGATTTGCTTTCATCAATTCTGCTAATAGTCAATGGTCATTTGATTATGGTGTTGCTGGATTTGGATTTTTAGCTTTAGCTGTTATGATTTTTGGACAATGGAAACCTATATTTATATTATTAGGCGCATTATTATTTGGATTCTTTAGAACATTTGATAATGTTGCAACTAGTATTCCTTTTATTAAAGATTTAGCAATTGATCCTACTTTCTATAAGATGCTTCCTTATATTGTGTGTTTAGTTGTTTTAATGTTTACTAGTAAAAAAAGTAGGGCTCCTAAAGCTGAAGGTATACCTTACGATAAATCTACTAGATAGTTTATTTACATAATTTAATAATCTAAAGAGCTTACTTAATTGTAAGTTCTTTTTTATTAAATAGTCGATTTAATCGAATAAAAAGATTTTTATTTAAAAGTTACTTAATATGCTTTATACTTAAAGTAATATTAATGTAAGCGCTTACATTTTGCTTGATAGGAGGACATAATAATGGAATTACAATCTTGTAACATCCGCAATATTGCAGTGCTTGGTCATCAAGGAGTTGGTAAGACCTCCCTTGTTGAATCTTTATATGCTATGACTAATAATGTAGCAAAAGGTAGTATTGAAAAGAAGAATACTGTTAGTGATTTTCTTAAAGAAGAGAAAAATCGTTTAAGTTCAACTTCTACATCAATAGTACCTATTTTTTATAATAATCATAAAATTAATTTATTAGATATTCCAGGTAATGATGATTTTATCTGGGAAGCTTTAAGTATTACCCATACTGTTAAAGGTGCAGTTTTAGTAATTGATGCTAATAGTAAAGTTCAAGTTGGTACTGTTAAGTATTTCAAAATGCTCAGTAAAAGAGGTATTCCTACTTTAATCTTTATTAATAAAATGGATAAAGGTAATCCAAGTTTTGATGAAATAATGACCGATATAGTTACTAAACTAGATAAAACATGCGTTCCTTTCACCTATCCATTAGGACATAATGATAACTTTGATGGATTTGTTAATGTAGTTGATTTAAAAGCTAGAAAATATAATGGAAAAGAATGTGTTGACGATATAATTTATGAAGATAAAAAGTTAAAAGTTTTCGAATTACATAATACAATTTGCGAAGCTGTTGCTTTAACTAATGACGCTTTATTAGATAAATTTTTTAGTGGTGAAACTTTAACTAATCAAGAAATTCATACTGGTTTAAGAGATAGCGTTTTAAAAGGTGAATTAGTACCTGTTATTTTTGGTAGTGCTTTAAATAATATTGGTTTAAATACGATGTTATCGATGTTTATTGATTATTTACCAAATCCTACTGATTTAAAAGCTTATGCTGGAACTAATGAAAATGGTGAAGAAGTTACTAGAAAAACTGATATAAATGAACCATTTAGTGCATATGTATTTAAAACAACTGTTGATCCATATTTAGGTTCAATCAATTATTTAAAAGTTGATAGTGGAATTCTTCATGTTGGTGATGAAGTTTATTGTCCTCAACTTCAAGAAACAGTTAAAATAAGTTCTTTATTCACAATGTGTGGCAAAGATCAAACTAATGTTACTGAAGCAATCGCTGGTGATATAGTTTGTGTTTCTAAATTAGATGAAATTTTAACTTCTTATACTTTATGTGATAAGAATAATATTATTAAATATAAAGAAATTAAGTTCCCAACTGCAGTTGTATTTAAAGCAATCTCATTAAAGAATAAAAAAGATGAAGAAAAATTGAATCCTGTTTTAGCTAAAATTAAAAAAGAAGATCCAACTATTGAAGTTAGAAGAAACGTTGAAACTAAACAACTTTTAATTGGCGGCTTAAGTGAATCTCATTTACAATTTATTTTTGATAAAGTTAAAAATACTTATGGACTTGAACTTGTAATTGATGATCCAAAAATATGTTATAGAGAAACTATTAAAGGTGAAGCAACTGCAACTGGAAAATATATTAAACAATCTGGTGGAAGTGGATTCTATGGTGTTGTTGAAATGAAATTTGAACCAAATGAAGAATCAATTTTCACTGAAGAAATATTTGGTGGTAGTGTTCCTAAAAACTATTTCCCAGCTGTTGAAAAAGGTTTCTTTGAAGCTTTACAAAGTGGTTTATTAGCTGGATTCCCTGTAATTGGAGTAAAGGCTACTTTATTAGATGGTAAATATCACCCAGTTGATAGTAATGAATTAGCTTTCAAGATGGCAAGTATTTTAGCTTTTAAAGAAGCTTATATGAAATGTAGACCTACTATTTTAGAACCTATCTTAAAGATATCTATTTATATTAGTAATCAATATATTGGTGATGTTTTAAGCGATTTAAATAGTCGTAGAGCTAAAGTTCAAGAAGTTATAGATAAAGAAGATGAAACAACTTTAATTATTGCTCATATTCCTGAAAGTGAAACAATGGATTATGTCACTAAACTTAAAGCTTTAACTCAAGGTAGTGGTTACTTTAATAGAGAATTTATTGATTATGAAGAAGTTCCAGAATCAATGAAACAAAAAGTAATTAATGAATGTAGTTTATTAAAACAAGCTAAATAATAATTAATGAAGGCTAGACTTAAAAATCTAGCCTTTTTAATAAAAAAGAGTGCAAAACCTATATATTTTTATAGATATTATGTTAGAATTAATACATGAAAAATGAACCAAGTACAATTAATAAGTATCAATATTATGATTTATTTAACTACGTAGAACGTGTTGGTAATTCTAATTTTGATCAAGTAAATTTTAATATTATTGATGCTTTAATATTTGCTACTTTATCTTATTATTATTTTGATTTTATGAAAGATAAAGAAAATAAGACACTTACATTAGATGAGGTGGTTCATATTTATCAAATGTATCCTGATTTAATGTATGAAGCTGATATTAAAAGTTTAAGAAATGATTTTCTTACTCATTTAATAAAATATCCTCGTTATAAAAATTTAGAAATATCTAACTTTGTTCATAAAATATCTATTAAATCTGAACAACAATTTTGTGCATTATCTATTAAATTAAATCAAGATACAGTCTTTATTTCTTATGGTGGTACTGATGCTTCTTTAATAGGATTTAAAGAAGATTTTAATATGTCGTTTTTAAAAGTTATACCATCTCAAACATCTGCAAAAGAATATTTAAAGAATCCTTATTTTAAGAAATTTAAAAATATTTATATTGGTGGACATTCTAAAGGTGGAAATTTATCTTTATATGCTGGATTAACTTCTGAAAACACTTTATATAGAAGAATTAAAACAATTTTTAATTTTGATGGACCAGGATTAAGTCATATTGAAAATAAAACAAGATATAAAAATATGGAAAAGAAAGTTATATCAATTGTTCCTAATATGTCGATGGTTGGTATGATTTTCACTGATTATAACGATACTTACGTTATAGAATCTTATAATACAGGTTTAATGCAACATGATTCTTTTTCTTGGAAAATAGATGATAAAAATCATTTTATATTTGCTAGCCATCTTTCTAGAAGAAGTAAATGCTTAAATAAATCATTACAAAAGTATTTTGCTAATTTATCTAATAAAGAAAGAAAAGCATATATTGATATATGGTGGCTTATTGTAAAAGAAACAGATGCTAAAGATGTCTTTGAATTTAGAGATAATTTAATTGGTAATTTTTATAAAATGATAAAAATCTATACTAAATTAACTAAAGATGAAAAAGCGATGTTTAAAAAGAATAGTTTATATTTCCTTAAGGCTTTAAAAGATGAGACTCTTCATTTTAATGATGAAGAATTTGCTGTTCAATTAGGAAAAGAAAGTATATTTGATTATTTTCCTATCTAAGTATAACCGCTTTCATAATACTTACATATTGAATTAAAAAAATATCGATTTGGTCGATATTTTTATTTTGTAAAAATTTACATGAAAGTGCTTTCAAGTCGATTTTTTATGAATTATTTTACTTTAAAATATTGAAAAGAGTGTTTATATTAGTGGTGTTTTAAGGAGGAAAAATTATGAGAGATCAATTAAAAGAAATGTTTGATAACAACTTAAACGATGAAAGCTATGAAGAAGAAAGAAGAAGAAAAGAGGAAGAACAACAAATGTATTTAACTCTTTTAGGCGCAATGAGCGTCAATACAATGTTTGGAAATAGAAGATTCTAATTGTTGTTATATATACATTTATATAATAGGGACCTATTGGTTCCTTTTATTTTACATTTATTTAAAATAATTCTTGATTATTAATAATTCCTTATATATAATAATTATCAATAAGGAGATCGCTAATGGAAAGATTTACGATTCAAAGAAAATTAATCTTCGATGCAACTAAAGCATTAGGTCATGCTAGAGTTAAAGATATAGCAGATTATTTGAATAGAAATTCCTATTCAATATCTTTAGCAACTATTTATCGTAATGTTGATTCATTAGTATTAGATAACTTATTGAAAAGAGTTACTTTAAATTTAAAAGATGATTACTACGAAATAAGCGCTCAACCAAATCACGACCACTTTATTTGTAAAAAATGTGGTAAAATTATAGATGTAGAACCTACAAATTTAAATTTTGCCCCATTTACTGATAAATTTGGTAATGAGGTTGAACAAATTACAACTACTTATTATGGTACTTGTAGTGATTGTCTTAAAAATAAGTAAATATTTATTAAATTTTGGAGGAAATTATATGAAGTATTTATGCTTAGTCTGTGGTATCACTTTTGAAAGTGATGATGAAAATCCAGTTTGCCCTGTTTGTGGAGCTACTGGTAGCGATCTAGAAGTTGTCGAAGAAGAAAATAAGGAGGAGAAATAAGATGGCTAACAAATATGAAGGAACTGAAACATTAAAGAATTTACAAACTGCTTTTGCTGGAGAATCTCAAGCAAGAAACAAATATACTTATTTTGCAAGTGCTGCAAAAAAAGAAGGTTATGAACAAATCGCTGCTATATTCTTAGAAACAGCTGATAACGAAAAAGAACACGCAAAACTTTGGTTCAAAGAATTAGGTGGTATCGGCGATACTTTAACTAATTTAGAACATGCTGCTGAAGGTGAAAATTATGAATGGACAGATATGTATAAACATTTCGCTGAAGTAGCTGAAAAAGAAGGCTTTAAAGATTTAGCTCAAAGATTTAGATTAGTCGCTGAAGTTGAAAAACATCACGAAGAAAGATATAAAGCTTTATTCAACAATATTAAAGAAAATGAAGTTTTCACAAAGAAGACTGGAATTAAAGTTTGGGTTTGTAGAAATTGTGGTTATGTCCATGTTGGAGAAAGTGCTCCTATGGTTTGCCCATGCTGCTTACATCCACAAGCTTACTTTGAATTAGAAAAAAAGAATTATTAAATTCTTAAAAAATAGTTGAGATTAGAAGGGTTTTCACTTGAAAACCCTTTTATAATGGAAATTAATATAGAAAAATTATATATATTTTGATACTATAAAGAGCTATGAAAAAAATACTATGTTTAACATCAATCTTATTATTAACTAACCTAATTACAGGCTGTTCAAAAAAAGAACAAACTGAATTTTATGTTACTTTTAATTATTTAGATCAAAATTTATCTAATAAAATTTATAAAGTTAATAAAGGAGATAAAGTTACTAAACCTCCATTTAATGGTCATAAAAATTATATTGATGTTGAGTGGCATAAAGATTCTAAATTAAATAATTTATATGATTTTGAATTACCAGTTTATAAATCTTTTGAACTATATGCAAAATTTATCGAAGAAGAACAACCAATAGAGAAATATTATAACGTTACTTTTAAATATTGCTTAGAAGGTTATGAAGATAAAATAGTAAAAGTTAAAGAAAATGAAAAAGTAGAAAAAATAACACCTTCTGATACTTTAGATTACCAATTTAAAGGTTGGTATATAGAATCTAGTTATATTAATTTATATGATTTTAACTATTTAATAACTGAAGATATAACTTTATATGCTAAATGGGATAAGAAAAATAATGATAATAATAATGGCAATATACAATCTAATTTTAATATAACTAAAAATGTAATCGATATTAATTTAGAAACATATGAAGATCCTTATATAAATGTTGATAAAGCTGAATTTTATAAAAATTATACAATAGCAACTAGCTATGAAGATGCTTATTATAGAGCTCAACATGGTTTATTATGTGGAGAATATATCGAAGAAGATGGAAGTTTACCTTCAATTAATAATCCAAAAGATTCTGCAACTGGTTTATATTTAAAAAACTCAAATGTTACATATGAAGTAGATAAAGATAATAATTATATATCTTATAATATTAATACATTAAATAATCAAGATTATAAAATCTATTATGGTGGTGTATATACCTCCTTTAATGATGTTGCTGCTTATTTATTTGCTTTCAATGAAATACCAATTAATTATTTACCAGGCACTAATAGTAAAACAAAAAATTTAGTACAACAAAATTATGGTGAATTAGGAAGAGTTAATTTTAAATTATATAGCGGTCCTAGCGCAACTAAATATCAACACGAACCTTATTTATATGGCCAAAAAGAGAAAACTGTATTTTATCGTGAAATAGATTTTGGAGCTAATACTGGATCTAATGTTTATTTTACTTATGGTGGTGGTGGTAGACAAATATTTAGATTCTTATTAGGCAATTCTTTAGATAATAGTTATTCATCTACTGATACAACTTGGAGTACTCCTAATCCTACAACAATTGACAAAAGAAGAGTTTATTTTACATATAATCACTATAATGATTTCACTGAATATTTAAATTATTATAATGGCTTTGGTAAAGTATTTGGAAACGTTACTGCTGGAAATAGTGAAGGTAATTATAATCCTAATAATCCACCAACAGAATATGAAGAAACACTTTTAAGTAATTTCTAATTATTTTTCAATATTATTTAATCAAACTTTTATAAAAATGATAAAATATATAAAAGGGGGAGCTGTTATGGCTAAAAAATTAGAAAAGGAGAATATTACTTTAAAAACTGAAGAAGTTAAAAAAGTTACTAAAGAAGAAGCGAAACCAAAAAAGAAAGTTTATTTTGTTAAAAAAGTAGATGGTAGATGGCAAGTTATCTTAAGAGAAGGCAAAAAAATTATCAAATATTTTGATACAAAAGTTGAAGCTGAAGAATTTGCTAATAAAACTGCTCAAAATCAAAATGGAACAGTCTTAGTTCATGCTTCTAAAGGAAAAAATAAAGGAAGATTTCAATAATTATGTTAATTGATACAATTAAAAAAGAAAATATGTTAGCTCTTAAAAATAAAGATACTGATAAAAGAGCTGTTTATAGTATAGTCATTAATAAATATATGGTAGAAGGTTATGAAGCAAAAGCTAAAGGTAAAGAATTAACTGATACTGATTTATTAAATATTATTAAAAAGACTTTAAAAGAACTTAAAGAAGAAAGAAATAGTTATGTTTTAGGTAATAGAACTGATAAAGTAACTTCAATTGATAATCAAATTAAGACAATTGAAGGTTATTTACCTAAAGAATTATCTGAA
The DNA here is from genome assembly GCA_022780025.1 of Mollicutes bacterium. Lineage (GTDB taxonomy): Bacteria > Bacillota_I > Bacilli_A > RFN20 > CAG-826 > Onthovivens. The sequence continues at coordinate 13,833 of JALEXS010000019.1, forward strand.
GAAGAAATAAAAACTATTATTTTAGGGCTAGAAGATCATTCAATTCCAGTAGTTATGAAATATTTTAAAGCTAATTATGCTGGAAAATGTGATATGGCTCTTGTAAATAAGGTATTAAAAAGTTTATAATTTATAAGCAAATCTTTTGCCTATAAATATATGGGGGTTTGGTTCAATGGTAGAACAGCGGTCTCCAAAACCGTTGATGAGAGTTCGATTCTTTCAACCCCCGCCACATTATTCAATATAGTAACGCATAAAAGCGTTATTTTTTATTTAGAATGTAATTAACATTAAAATAATTCGTTAAGAAAATAAAAGTGACAAGTATATATCTAATAATGAATTATTTAAATATGCTAGTTCATCACTTTTTAAAGAATAAGAAGCAACAATTAAGCTATAGTTACAATAACTACAATTATGTTTGCTAATAAATAATTTAAGAACTTATCCATGAGCATATATCCATTATGGCATATTAATAAAAAAAGAAATAATTTTATAATAAAAAGGGAAAAACAAATAAAATATGTTGTTTCCCTGTGAACCCCAAAATTAAAACTTAATTATTGGAGGTTAGCTTTATGAAGATTTCTTTAGAAAAAAAGAGGGAAATTATTTTGGTTGAACACTTGGAATATCACATTCCTTTGTG
>JALEXS010000020.1 GCA_022780025.1 Mollicutes bacterium
TAATACTCTTATCCTTTCATAAATATCTTTTCTCATTTGTTATTACCTCCGTGATGAGATTATAACAAAAAGAAAAGGAATCGTTAGAAACCAACATTTTCAACCGATAATTTCCAACAATTCCATTATGATATTTACAAATAAAAAAATAGTCAGAAATTATATGTTAAGTTATAACTAAGCTAACTATTTTTTTATTCATGTATGTGTAATATTTTGATGTATACGAAAAAATCACAGATTAATAATTAAGATTAGAGAATATTAGAAGACTATATTGAAGTCTATTAGTAACCTTATTAAGAAAACAAGTTGAAAAACGTGCACTCATAGTCTTGAAAAACATGTACTCAAACACTTGAAAAATGTGCAGTCATATAGTAAAATTAGTTCAGAAGGTGATTAACAATGGGAATTAAACTTGAAAATTATAAAGAACGACTAGTAGATAAAACGATTGCTTTATACTTAAAAACTTTTAAAGCAATTCAAATTGTAGGCCCAAAATGGTGCGGTAAAACATGGACTAGTATGAATCACGGTAATTCTATTGTTAGATTAACTGATATAGAAAAAAGAAAACTAGCTATTCTCAATCCAAAAGTTATTTTAAAGGAAGATATTCCAGAGGTTATTGATGAATGGCAACTAGTACCAGAATTATGGGACGCAATTAGAAATGAATGCGATTTAAGAACAACAAAAGGTAATTATATTTTAACTGGATCAACTGCTTTACTAGATAAAGAAGCTAAATCTAAGATTAAACATACTGGTACTGGTAGAATTATTAAAATCAAGATGTTTCCTATGACAACTTTGGAATTGGGTAAATCTCTTGATTATATATCTTTGATGGATATGTATGAAGAAAAGGAAATTAATAAATTAGTTGATCCTTTTGATATTTATGAAATTACAAGTCTTATTATAAATGGTGGTTGGCCTGAAAATTTAGGACTTAAAGATGCTGAAACTGATGGTTTATTAGCACGTGAATATATAAAATCAGTCGTTGAGAATGATATTAATGAAAATTACAATGATAATGAATTTTTGTTTGATTCACAAAAAATGTTGATGATTCTTAAATCATTAGCAAGAAATGAATCATCCTATGCAGCAGAAGCAACTATTTTAAGAGATTGCTTTAGTTTTAGTAATGATAAAGAACAAACATTAAATAAAAGAACATTGTCTAGATATTTAGATATTTTAGAAAGATTATACATTATAAATAATCAAGAAGCATATTCAACTAATTATAGATCAAGTACAAGAGTAGGAAAAAAGGCAAAGATAAGATTTGTTGATCCATCTCTTGCAGCTGCACTTTTAGGTTTAACATCAGAAAAGTTAATAAATGATTTAAATACATTCGGATTATTATTTGAGTCTTTAGTTGTTAGAGATTTAAATGTGTATATGGAGTATTATAGAGGCCACGTTTATGCTTTTAGAGATAATTTAAGTAATGATGAGGTTGATGCTATTGTAGAATTTAGTGATGGTGAATATGGCGCAATTGAAATTAAACTAGGAGATAATCAAATAGCTGAAGCAATTAAATCATTAACTAAATTTAATGAAAAGGTAGAGAAAAAACCAAAATTCCTTTGTGTAATTATAGGTATAGGTTCTGGTCTTACAAAAGATCCTAAATCAGGAGTATATATAGTTCCATATAATACATTAGGTATGCATTTTGATAAGTTAAATTAGTTCGCTATAGATGTAGCGAATATTATAAGAATTAAAAAGATAATTTATTATTATTCGAAATAATTCTACCAATAGCAATAATAATAGAATCTCTTAGCGATTAAAAAAGACAAACAAAAGAAGTAGTATATAAGCTTATAAACATAGGCGATGACCAAATTGAATTTCTCATTTATTTTGCCCTTTGAACTAAAAAGTTACTATATTTATAAAGTTTAAATTATAATAATTTGGCGTATTAATGGCATATTAAATTGCTCAATTTGGCATATTTTGATACAATTTTCTACGAGGTGGTAGAGATGTTTAAATATAAAGAATCAGAAACTATAGAATTAAAAACAAAATTTAATGATGATGTAATTACAAAAGAAATTGTTGCCTTTTTAAATAGTAGAGGAGGCGTTATTTATGTTGGAGTTACTGATTATGGTGAAATAGTAGGAGTAGAAAATATTGATGAATCATTAAGAAGATTAAGCGATATTGTTTCAACTAAAATTGAACAATTGCCAACTGAGTTAATAAAATCCAATATTATCATGGAAGAAAGTAAATCTATTATTGAAATTACTATTTCAAAGGGATTCCATTCTTTATATTGTATTAAAAAATACGGCTTTTCTCAAAGTGGTTGCCCTATAAGAATTGGCACTTGTTGTAAAGAATTAAGTATTGAAGAGATTAAACTCCGCTATCAAAAACGTTTTGAGACATCAAATGACTATATGTTAGAAATACCATCAGGCTATGGTGATATAAGTTTTAATACACTTCAAATTATGCTATCTAATAATGGATATCATGTAAATCCATTTTCATTTGAAGAAAATTATCATTTAAGAACAAAAGATGGCGAATATAATCAGCTTGCTGAACTTTTGTCAGATCATAACAATACCCATCTTATTTTTGTAAAGTTTAGAGGAACTACTAAAACATCAATATCAGAAAGATCAAATTATGGTAGAACTTCTTTGATTTCATCTTACAAACAAATAAAGGATAGATTAATAGCTGAAAATATTTGCATGACAGACACAACAGTTAGACCAAGAAAAGATACTTATTTATATGATATTGATGCAGTAAATGAAGCTTTAATCAACGCTTTAGTTCATAATGATTGGAACATTAATGAACCTTTAATCAGTATGTATGATGATCGATTAGAAATTCTTTCTCATGGTGGATTACCTTTTAAACAAACAAAAGAAAAGTTCTTAAGAGGAATCAGTGTCCCTCGTAATAGAGGACTTATGAGAATATTTCAAGATTTAGAAATTACTGAATCAACAGGTCACGGAACATTAAAAATCATAGAAACCTATGGTGAGGGAGTGTTTGAATTTTCTGATTCATTTATTAATGTTGTAATTCCATTCAATAAAGAAGTTTTAGAAAATCGTTGCACTTTGAATGGCACTTTGAATGGCACTTTACCGAGTGAATTGTCAGAAATTGAAAGCAATATAATAGGAGAAATATTAATAAATCCTTATTTAACTCAACAAAAAATAGCGGATAAGTTGGGAATTGGAAAAAGAACAGTCATTCGCTATATGTCAGCTTTACAAGATAAAAAAATTATTGTTAAAGATGGTTCTAAACGAAATGGCTATTGGAAGGTCTTAAAATAGATTTATAATTATCTTTATATATAGAAAATTCGTTGACGTTGAAGTAGCTAAGATTTTATTAATTAAAATAACTCTATTAAAAGCACTATCAAGATATTAACATGAAAAGAAGATTAAAAAATTAGATGATAAGTAATGAAAAACTCTAGTAAAAATGATAAAAATTTTTAGATAAAGGTTATGAAATATTATGAAAAAAATGTTAAACATCATTTCTACTTCAGTTTTAAGTCTTATTAGTCTGTCTTTAGTTGGATGTAAGGAAAAAGCTTCAATAAAAGATACATTTTTTAATAAAGAAGTTTTAAAAGAATATAAACTTGAAGGTTTACCTAAGGCAAACATAGAGAATTCAAGAATTACTGATACTTATGATACTTTATATTTAAATTTATCACTTGAGGAGTATGCTAGTTATTCTAAAGATGTATATGAATTTATTTCAAATAAAAGTGATTTATACTATCAAGGATATATATTTGGTGATCATCTAATTGCAGAAATGGTTTTAACTTATGATGTCACTGATGTTTATTCGAAATATGATTATAAGAACAATTCTAATGGTTTTTCTTATTCTATTGATAATGTAGAAATAGATAAAAACGAAACTAATACTAATATTGAATTAAAAAATTCTAAGCAAGTATTTATTGAAAGAAAAAGTGATAAATTAAGAGATGGATTTAAATATAACACTAAAATATATTTTGAATCTAGAACATCCAACTTTCAAAAATGTGGTGTAGAGCATACATATAAAGAACATAAAGAATTGCCTATTGCTGGTACAAACGAAACTAGAAAAGTTTATAATTGTGATTATTGCGATTCTACAAAAGTCGAAAGCGATCCGAACGACTATTATGATGAAAATATTTATAAAATTAACATCATTAAAGGAAAAGAATTTTTAATAAATAACCTATTAGAAAAAACATATTCAGGTGTTATTGTTAATATAAAAACCAATATTATATGTGATGCTGATATTGTTTGTAATGTTAATGGAACAATAATTCCATTGAATTATTATAAGAAAGATTATAATGTTTTCTCTTTTATAATGCCTCATAAGGATGTAAATATTGAAATATGTATTAAAGGCGGAATTTAATTAGTTATAAACTTTTATTGTAAAAATTATCAATAAATGTAGTTATTATAAGTAAATCAATTACTATTAGTGACGCTAAAATTGTATTAATATAGGTAGTTTTTATTTTAAAAAACGAAATGGTATATATGTCGTTTCGTTTTATTTTTGCACCTTTTTAAAGCACTTTGATTAACATATTAGTTAGCCAATTATTGACAATTTTATTAAAAATTTAATCATTTAAAATGTATTTATAAAGATATATTTAAGTTTTTAGTTATTTTAAACGATAAATAAATTTGTTTTTAGGGGGAAGTATTATGGCGATTCTTGTAATTGGTGCTTGGATAGCTTGTATTTACGTTCTTTATAGGTGCTTACGCAGTTGGCTGAAGGATCTTTTTAAATAATATGGATTTTACAGTTTATTTAGTGGTAATTATTATCATAATAGCGCTTGTATTATTTAAATCGGGGAAAAAATAGGAATATATTTAAGCAATTAAATATTAGGATACAATGAATATTTTTTTGAAAAATTTGAAAATATATAATTATATTAATTGTATTCCTTATTCTAATTATAAACGCAGTAATGCATTTTAAAAAAAGATTATTGACGACAATAAGTATATTACTTTAAGAGTAAAAGATATATCTTTAGATGATAATAAATCTACTGTTATTTATTGTTATGAAACAAATGCTGATACCAAGTATAAAAAAGAAGAGATTAATAATGAATAAATGTCAACTTCAAAACTACCTCGACCACATATAATAAGTTCACTAATTTTATTTTGCTAACATAATAATTACAAAAAATATAATTAATCAAAGCTCGATACTATATGTAACGTTTATTTAAAGTTGCGTTAGTTAGAGTAGATAGGACATAAATTGACGATTTTTATGTTTTTATATTTTATTTAAAATTAGAGATATGAAGACATTTATTATATGTTTATAAAGGAGATTATATGCCATCTTTTTACATTAAAGCTGTCGGAGTAACTTTTGAAAATAGACAACGCATCATTAGAAAATTAAATGTAGGTGATAAATTACGATTTGTTTTAGAACCAACGAATCCATATGATAAATATGCTATTAAAATTGTTACAATTGATGGTCAAATTATAGGATATGTAAGTAAAGATTATAATCAAAATATTTTTCTTCAAATATCTTTAGGAGTTAAATTTGACTTAACCATATCTTCAATAACAGGCGGTGGTTTTAATTCTTCTTATGGAGTCAATATTTTAGTTGAATATTAAGGAATTAATCAAGATATGGCATTAACATTAGAACAACAAACTGTAATTAATAGCGATGCTAAAAAGATTTTAGTTTTGTCTTGTGCTGGAAGCGGAAAAACAACAGTTATTGTAAATAGAATAACAAAGTTATGGAAAAATGGTGTAAAACCAGAAGAAATTCTTGCTCTTACTTTTAGTAATAAAGCTGCGCAAGAAATGAAAAAAAGAATAACAAAAGAAGATAGTAAACTTGGTATAAAAACAAATATTAAAACTTTTCATGCTTTTGGTTTAGAAATTATTCGACAATACAGTCCAACGATTGGCTTTGAGAAAAATGTTAAGATTGCTAAAGGAAATGATATTCAATATATTTTTAAAGAAATATTTAGAAAAAGAGGAGAAGATCCTATTGCAGGGGATGCGTTAGTTAATTATTTAAAAACATCGAAGAGTTTTGAGACATATCAACATATTCAGTATTATGATGCTATATTATCAGAATATTCAAAGATAATGAAAGAACGTTGCTTAGTAGATATGGATGATATGATATTTATCCCTGTCAATTTATTAAGTGAAAATAGTAATATTAGAACTATAATAAGTGAAAAATATAAGTATATTTTTGTAGATGAGTATCAAGATACAAATGAAGCACAAAATAAACTGCTCGATTTAATTATTACGAATAATACTAATGTTTGTTTAGTTGGAGATGATGATCAAGCTATTTATGAATGGAGAGGTGCTAGACCTGATTATATAAGAAAAAAAGCTTCTTCTGGTGAATATGAATGTATTAAACTCGAAAAGAATTTTCGTTCTCAAGCTGAAATTATAAATGTAGCTAATAGAATTATTAGTAAAAATAATAATCGTGTTCAAAAGGCTATCATACCTTTTAGAGCAAAAGGCTTAAAGCCTATTTTTAAATGGCTTCCATCTGAAGAAAAAGAAAGTGATTGGGTAGCAGATAAAATCGAGGAATTGATATCTAGTAATAGATTCAATCCTTCTGATATTGCTGTTTTATATAGGAATAATAATCAAGGTGATTTTATTAAAAAAGCATTAAACCAAAGAAATATTGAATCTGAAAATATGGAACTTGATGATAATGCAAGATATTCTACATTTATTAATGTGCTTCAATCTATTGTAGATTTGTCTTCAATATCAGATATGAGTGAAGCTTTAAATTTCCCTACGAGATGTTTTGATCAATTTAGTTTTGATGATGCTAAAGGCGCTTATTGTGATTTATATGGTCAAGATTGCAATTTTGAAACTATGGAGTGGATTAATAAGATTTATCTTTCTGATGTCGATTTTGATGGCTCAGTTGAATTTCGTGAGCGTTATGCAATAATAACACAACTTCATGAAGCTAAAGACTGGGGACCAACTAAGGTTATTGCGTGTTATCTTTCTTATATGGAAAGAAAAGGATACGATAAAACTCAACCAGAAAAGTTCAACTACGTATTACAAGCTTTTGATATTGCAAAGAACTATGAAGAAGTATTTGCTAAGAAATCTTTGAAAGAGTTTTTAGATCATCTTGCTATTTCATATGAAACTAATGATGTAAATAGAACAACTAATATTGAAGCTGTTAATTTAATGACTATGCATCGTTCTAAAGGACTTGAGTTTAAGGTTGTATTTCTAATTGGAGTTCAAGTTGGATGCATTCCTAATGATTATTTCATTCGATGCATAGATGATTTAGAAGCTGAAAGAAGACTATTTTATGTTGCAATAACAAGAGCTAAAGAATTACTTTATCTTAGCTCATTTAAAGATCCGTTTGGTGGCTCATTTAAGTCTAGTTGTATTCATAATGGATTTATGGCAGAGATACCAGAAACAGCTTTAGGGGTAGCGCCTTCTAAAAGAGAACTAGTAAATTTATTCCCACTAAAGGATGAGGTTATTAATGAAAAGATTACTCCAAAAGATGTTGATAAAGTAATTGCAAATGTTACAAAAACAGTAAAAAAAGATGCCGAAGAAGTTATAAAGTTTGATAAAGAAGTTGATTTAAATAAAAATGAAATCCTAGAGAATAATTATAATGAAAAAGATAAAATCAGTTCTTTTAGCAAACTCACTGAAGAACAAGTTAGTAAATATTTTGAAGATAGTTTTGCACTTTCAAAAAATATAGAGATTCCAAGGAAATATTTTATTGTGATAATTGGAAATTTAGAGATGAAGCAAAAGATTGCGAAAGCAATTCTTAAGGGCAATTCGTTTGAATATGATCAAGTTGAATGTTACGATTACAATGGTAAAGGCTTTAATATAAAAAAATATTTCAATAATCATAGATGCATAGGAATCATTATAGGACCAAACGCTCATAAAATTCAAACTGTTGATTCTAAATCTTTAAAATCTCAACTTATTAATAATCCAGGATATCCTTTCTTTGTGGATTTGATTGAAAAGAGAATTACAAAACAATCTTTGCAAGAAGCGATTACTAAAATTAAATGGAATTATTGTAGAGAAAAAGATGAACTAAATAATTAAGTTAATATTTAACTTTATAAACACTTATTAACAAAACATTAAAATGTACATTTTAAAAAGGAGGAAAAAATATGTATACTTTAGAAGATATGTTTAATGATTGCCGTAATTTATATAAGGCAAGTTACGATGTTGTTAAGAATATGTCGTGTAGTGTTGGGGCATGCTTGGAAAAAGCAAATGTAGCATTTGATCCAAGAATTACATGCATGAAATTCGATATTGTGTTTCAATATTCGTTATTACAAATAGCAACTAAAGACTTTTTTCTTAATAAGGATGAAGTAATCTTTATTAGAGATTTAACAGAAAGTGATATTTTAGATATAATTAATGCTAGTGAGAATACTGATTATACTTGGGAAGAAATATATAACTTGCCGATAACTACCATTAGAAAAATTTTGAGTGATGTAGAAAGTCCTATGGAAACATTAGGCCAAGAAGTTGTTAATATTTTCTCACTTTGTGATAAAATTACCGAGTATGATTATGTTTCTGATTTAGAAAAAAATGTTAGATTAATTATTTCTGCATTATCTCTTATTGATGGAAATACTGATAATTCTAAGTCAAGTCAAAATTGCTTAATTCTTAAATTAATTAAAAAAATTAAAAAAGAAAAAAATAAAATTGATTAGTCTTATTTTAAATTAAAAACATTTGTAAAATAATTAGTAAGATATCTAATAAGCATGAATATAATGAATAATCGTGCCAACTATTGTTAATTTTAAATGAATTTCAAAGAACTAAACAAAAATTTGTAATATTTAATTTATTTTTTATACCCTTAATGGTATAAATTTCCTCTTAATATATTAAAAATATACCCTAAAGGGTTGATATTTCAATTATTATTTGATTTAATACCCAATAGGGTATAAAATATTGGTAATAAAATACGGAGGAAAACCATGAATTCTATCGCCGAATTTGTTAAGAAAAATAGAAAAGCTGCAGGTTTAACACAAGAACAATTTGCGCTACGTTCAGGTCTTGGACTTCGTTTTGTTCGAGAATTAGAACAAGGTAAAGAAACTGTGCGTATGGATAAAGTTAATGTAGCTCTTGGAATGTTTAATGCAGAAGCAGTTCCAGGGAATAAGGAAAATAAATGATTATATTAAGAACAGCTTATGTTTATGTAAGAAATATTTATGCCGGTATCCTTAATGAGACTGATGAAGGATATTCTTTTAAATATGAAAAAGAATATTTAAATAGTTTAAATGCTTCTGCTGTTTCTCTTACTTTACCTTTACAATCTGAAGAATTTAAATCAAAAACCTTATTTTCCTTTTTTGATGGGCTTATTCCTGAAGGTTGGCTTTTAAAAATCGTTACAAAAAACTGGAAACTCAGTAATAGTGATCGTTTTGGGATTCTTCTTGTTGCTTGTAAAGATGCAATAGGTAATGTTTCTATAAGAGGAGAAATGCTTTAATGAAATGCTTATGTTGTGGTAAAACGTTATCGACATCAAATGAATTTGGTTGGCATAAAGCTTGTATTAAACGTTTTTTTGGTACTGCAGTTCTACCTAAAATTGAAATTGATAATAAAACTTTGAATATAATTGCAAAAGAAGCTACTACCTTAGGCTGTACTGTCCCAGGAGTTCAGAAAAAATTATCATTACAACTTGTAAGTGATAGTAAAAAGCCTAGGCTCACTCTTGTAAATTATCCAACAGGCTATATACTCAAACCTCAAGTAGAAGAATATGAATTGCTTCCTGAATCAGAGCAACTCATAATGACGATGGCAGATGTAGCGGGAATTGCGACTGTTCCTCATTCACTTATTAAGTGTAATAAAGGCATTGCATACATTACAAAAAGAATTGATCGTATCAATTTAAATAATAAAATTGAAGCTTTAGCAATGGAAGATTTTTGTCAACTCGATTTAAGACTTACAGAAGACAAATATAAAGGTTCTTATGAAAGATGTGCAAAAATTATTAAAAAATATTCATCAAGATATGGTATAGATATTACAGAATTTTATGTAAGGTTAGTTTTTTGTTTTTTTGTTGGCAATTCAGATATGCATCTTAAAAATTTTTCTTTAATTGAAACAGCACCAGGATCTAATAAATATATATTATCTCCAGCATATGATTTATTACCTGTTAATGCGCTTATGCCATCCGATAAAGAAGAAGTTGCTCTTACGTTAAACGGTAAAAAGAAAAATATTACTAAAAATGATTTTTTAAAGTTTGCTGATACTTGTGAAATATCTCGTTTAACTGCTATTAAATTAATTAATAATTTAATAAAATTTGCTCCTAGATGGCTTGATATGTGTGATAATTCATTATTAAACGAGAAGTTAAAAGAAAGACTTAAGAAAATTATTTGTAATAGAATAGAGATTTTAAAGTAAAACCACTTTAAATAAATAAGATAATTATATCTATTAATATTAGAAATAATAAATTTATATAATTGAAATTTCTTTTTTAAAATCATTAATTTTTTTAAAAATAATGAGGTTTAGAAGGGTTTTTCTTAATTTTAGCGCTTTTTAAAAAATATTTAAAAGATTAAGAAAAGAAATTAACTTTTTAAAATACTTTTTAATTTACTAAATTTAGATTTAGTAAATTCTAATTTAGTAAATCTATAATAAATAATAAATATATTAATTAATTAAGATATTGATATATTAGATATAATTAAATAAATTATTAAAATATAATAAATATTTACAATAGGAGTAAAGATGGAAAACAAGAATTTAATTATAAGAAAAGCTGTAGAAAAAGATATCAATTTAATATATGAATTGATAAAAGGTTTAGCAATTTATGAAAAAAGACCTCATGATATGACTGCTACAATAGATATGTTAAAAGAGTCTTTTTTTAATAAGAAAGTAGCTACTGTTTTAATATTAGAAAATGATATTAATACTCCAATAGGATATGCACTTTATTATCCTACTTTTTCTTCGTTTTCCTCTAAAACAAAAATATATTTAGAAGATTTATATATAAAGCCAGAATATCGTAATAAAGGATATGGTAAAAAGTTTTTCTTTTCTATTTTAGATATTTTAAAAGAAGAAGGTTACTCTACTTTAGAATGGAGTTGTTTAGATTGAAATAAACCATCTATAGAATTTTATAAAAAGATTAATGCTACTTTAGAAACAGGAAGAGTACATTTTGAATATAAAATTCATTAAAACGAATACGAAAGTTATATATTAATTGATTTCAGTATATCGTTTAAAAAGTACATTATTAATTTACTATTTTTATCGTTAAATAAGACATAAACGAACAATAGTTTCTTTATGAACTATTTAAAAAATATTAAAATATTTATAAAGATATAAAATCAAACTTTAGATTTCAAAGATATATAGTTCTATTTATTACTATATATTACTTATAAAGTAGATTTTATGTATAATAATAAATAACAATTATATTTTTAGGAGTTCATATGGCTAGTAATAATAAGAAGAAAAAAATAAGAAACATCATAATTATTAGTGTTTCTACTTTAATTTTAGTTCCAGTTTTATTAGTAGGAGGTTATGTAACTTATGTTGCAGCATCTTATAAAAGAATAGGAAATACTCCACTAAGTATTGAAAATAATATTTCTAATAAAGTTAGTAAAAATAAAGAATTAACGGTTACATCTTATAATATTGGATTTGGTGCTTATTCACCTGATTATACTTTCTTTTTAGATAAAGGCCATGATAAAGACGGGAATAGAACTGTAGGCAAAAGTGGAAAAGGCAAGAGTTACGATGATGTAATGAAAAATACTTTAGGATCCATTGAAGAATCTAAAAAATTAAATAGTGATTTTTATTTATTACAAGAAGTAGATACTAAAAGTGATAGATCATATCATATTAATCAAAAACAAATGTTTTTAGATTCTTTTAAAGATTATGGAAGTACTTATGCTATTAATTTCGATAGTGCATATTTAATGTATCCTTTATTTGATCATCATGGTAAATCTAAAGCTGGATTACAAACTTTTTCTAAATATGATATAAGTGAAGCTAATAGAGTTGAATATACTATTCCAGGTGGAATTTCTAAATTCTTTGATTTAGATAGATGTTTTTCTACTCATAGAATTAAAGTAGAAGATAATAAAGAATTGATATTAATCAATTCTCATATGTCAGCATATGATGAAGGTGGTGTTATTAGAAATAAGCAAATTAATGAATTAAATGAATATATGTTAAATGAATATAATAAAGGTAATTATGTTATTTGTGGTGGAGATTTTAATCATGATTTATTAACTAATAATCCTTTATTTTCATATGATTTAAATAATAAACCATATGAAAATATGTATGATCAATTAAAATCAGATTGGATTAGTTATATGTTTGATGAAAATAAAAAATGTAATTTTGCTAATGAATTTAAAGTAATAGCTAGTGATAATGAACCTTCTTGTAGAGGATGTGATGTAACGTGGATAAGAGGATCTACATTTGTAACTACAGTTGATGGCTTTATTGTTAGTGATAATGTTAAAGTAAATAATATAGTAACAACAAAAGTTGGTGAAAATGGATTTGGATATAGTGATCACCAACCTACAACTTTAAGTTTTGAATTAATTTAAAATTTATAAAAATACCTTAGATTGATATGTACCCAGTTTCCTGGACAAGTTAATTGGATTATATCATAAGGCCAACATGGATGCTTCCCTAAACTTAGCCGGAGGCATCCATTTTGTTTTACCTTTAATCCTCTTGTTGTTGTAATAATCGATATATTCTG
>JALEXS010000035.1 GCA_022780025.1 Mollicutes bacterium
TAGTTGTTTTTAGTATGCTCTAAATTGTTAATAATAATAGCTTTTCTTAAAGTTAAGTCAGTTTTAAAATAAAATCCGGAATTTAGTTTAATAAAAATCGTACAAAACTAAAAATCCGGAATTTAGTTTAAAAATTTACGATAAATCTTAATATGGGCTAATATTTTCACTAATGAAATTTTATAATTGAATTTCAATTTTTATATTAAGATAAAATTTTTATATGAACTACATTATCGACTTCATTAGAGTAAGATTGAAACTTATTTGGATATTTATCTATAATTTCATTAATAATTTTCTCTAAAAAGTTAAAAGATACGTCACTTATTTTCGAATAATTAAATTTATTAGCAATTAATCTAATTAAGTCGTTTTTAGAAATGTCAGTTTGCATTAACAAAATTTCAGTCATTATTGCAAAATATTCTTCGATTGGAATATTATCTAATGATCTTTCTTGATAATTTGATTTACGGTAATAATCAATTTGACATTTTTCATTTAAAACTGGCCAATAAAATGATTTATCTAGAGTTTTAGTTTCTTTATATCGACTTGGTATAAAATTAATATTAAATAAATTATCTACATTAGTTCCCCACTTTTTGATACTTAGATAATTTTTAAATCTCTCTTTTATTAAATCTAATGAAATTGGTCCTTCTACTTCAATTAATTTATCAAAATAATTTACTAATTCGTTAAAATGATAAATTTTATTGAAATAAAAATCGTTATAAGAATTATTAGAAATTAATTCATGCTTATAATAAGGACGACTATTATCAATAAATTCAGTTGTTTTCTTTTTAAACTTTATATTAGTTTTATCAATATTTAATGAATCATTATTGAAATTTAAATTATTAACATTTTGAATAACATTAATTAAATCATTAATAACTTTTTTAGGATTTTTATAATATTCTAAAGTCCAAATACGATATATTTTCCAATTTAATTTATTGCACATTGTAACTTGAATAACATTACGATCTCGGCATGTTTTAGCGTTATTATATGATTCGCTATCACATATAACTCCTAAAATATAATTATCATTATTATCTTTAATTGCTAAATCAATTTTAAATTTTGATTCACCAATAGCAATATCACTACGATATCCTTTTTCTAATAAATCTTTTTGAATAGCTTTTTCAATGCCTAGTTGATGTTTAACTTGATTAGAATTAGTAGAAATAAGAACTGTATTACCATGTTCTGCATAATTTAAAAAGTTCTTAAGAGCTAATGCACCGTTATTTTTAACTTTACTAGTATCAATATCTATAGATTTAATCGAAGAAAAAACAATCATTTCTTCTTTAGCTCTAGTAACAGCAACATTAAGTCTTCTTTCACCTTTATCAAGTGATAAAGGACCAAAGAACATATTTAATTTACCATTATTATTCTTACTAAAACCTATAGAGAACAAAATGACATCTCTTTCATCACCTTGAACATTTTCTAAGTTTTTAACAAAGAGTGGATCTGAATTATTATCATTAATTTCTTGATATTGAGGATATTGATCAAATAAATCATTTATTAAATTTGATATATATTCTTGTTGTTTGATATTAAACGTAACAATTCCTATAGTTTTATGTCTTAATATAGGATCTTTAAATCTTCTAGCTACTTCATTAACTATTTCTCTAGCAACTTCTTTGTTAACACCTTTATTATTGACACCAAATTTAATAAATTTAAATTTTACATTTGACAAATTATTAGTAGGACTTGGGAAGGTATACAAACTATTATTATAAAAATAATTATTTGAGAAATTAATCAAAGATTCATGCTTACTACGGTAATGCCATAATAATCTATTATCACTTATATTTAAAGCTATACAATCATCTAATAAACTTTCTAAATCTTCTAATTGATAAGTTTCATCATTATCATCTTCATTATCAACATTATCCATATTAACCTTAAAAAAGTTTGTTGGTGGAAGTTGTTGAGGATCACCTGCTACAATTAAACTATTTCCTCTTGCTATAGCTCCTATTGCTTCATAAGTTGGAATTTGACTTGCTTCATCAAAAATTACTATATCAAATTTCTTAGAATTTACACTTAAATATTGTGCAGCACTTAAAGGAGACATTAAAAAGCATGGACATAAAGTTCTTATTAATTCTTCTAAATCATTTAACATATGTCTAATAGAAGTTCTATATCCACCATTTTTAATATATCTATTTAATTGGTAAACACTTGTTGATTGAGCATAATTAACATTCTCTTTAGGGAAACGACTACTAATTCTACTCGCTGTTTCTTCTATAGTAAGTAAGGAATATTTATTAATTTCTTCTTTATATTTATCAATTGCATTATTAAATAATAATCCATTAAATGTAGAGAAATAAGAGTCTTCAAAGTATAATTTAATAATTCTTTTATATAGACTAACTTTATAATATTTAACAAGATCATTTTCTAATAATATTCCTTGACGGTATTTATCTATAAAGTCAATAGAAAAATTATATTTATCAATTTTATTTAAAATATTATTATATAAAACTATATCATCAATATAATCTAATGCACTAATTTCTTCTTTTATTAAATTTAAATAAGTGTAAAAATAATTTCCATCAAATTGTATTAATTTTTTATCGAATTCAAATTTAGTTATAAGTTGTTCTTCTATATTTTTTAATTCAATTAATGATTTTGAAAATTCATTACTTTTATAAATAAACATTTCATCTTTATCTTTATAAAATTTAGATAATTTATTATATAATTTAAATCTTAAATCGCTATTAATAGTTAAAGAATTTAGATAATTATACAATGTAATTGAATCATTATATATAGATAAATATTGACTAGAATTATTTTCAATTATATTAAGTGGAATTCTTAAAAAATTAGTGAGAATAGAAGAGTTTTCAGTTAAATAAGTGGTATTTTTGGAAAATTTATTATGTGCTAAAATTAACGAATATGTATCCTTCTTTTTTAATTTAAATATTTTTTTATTATTAATTTCTTTTTTCAATTCTTTATATTTTTTCTTTATTAACTTCTTCTTTTCTTTATCATTTGAAGAATTATATAAATTAAAAAAATCATCAGAATTAAATAATTTGAGTTCATCTTTAAAATGAATTAGATAACTATTTTTAATTTCATTATTTTCATCTATAGTCTTAAAAATTAGCTTATTCATTTCATCAAATTTTATAGCTTGATCACTATAATTTATATTTAATGTAATTGTTTTGCTATTAATTAAATAAACTATTTTATCTAGTGTTTCTATATCGTTTCTATCAAATTTAACATTGATATCTAACATGCTAATAATTTCATCATATTGATTATTAATTTTTGTCAATATTAATAATAAAGACGATAAATATTCTTTTAAATTATCTGAATCTGAGCTATTAAAAAAGGTCAATTTAAATGGGTAGAATGGATTATTTATAAAAGGACCTTTATCACGATATAAAATAACTAATTTATTTAATTCTTCTTCTATTTCTTGATCAATTTTTGAAGTTAAATTTGTAGCAAAATCGGTATTAACTTCAATTACATTATCATATTCTTTTAATCCTTCATAATTTAAAATTGCATCATACAAAGAAGCAAAATACTTCTTCTCATGCATTTTATTTATCAATTCATTTAAGGATTTTCTTTTTTCTAATAAATCATCAGCTACTTCTTTAAATTCTTCAGGAGAAGCAGATTGAGAAAATTTTAAAGCTTTATCTAATTGATTCAAAAAAGATCTTTTATTTGATTTATTACTATGAAGTTCTAAAGCAAAAGTATCAAGTCCAATATCTTTAAGTCTTTTATAAACAACATCTAAAGCAGCCATTTTTTCAGCAACAAATAAAACAGTTTTATTATGATATAAAGCGTTAACAATCATATTAACAATTGTTTGAGATTTACCAGTTCCTGGAGGCCCATCTAATATAAATGATTCGCCTTCATTTGCTTTTATTATAGCTTTAAGTTGACTACTGTCAGCACTTAATGGAGCAGCTACTTCTTCTGGAATTGTATCTTCATCCTTCAATGATTCAACATCACTTTTTTTATTATTTAAACTTGTTCCATCGACAAATGCTTTAATAATCTCGTTCTCTAATAATTGACTTTTTTTGTTCTTTATATCATCCCAAATAATATAGTTATTAAAGCTAAAATTTGAAAGAAAACAAGCATTTTCTTCTATAACAATTTGACATTCCTTACTAGTTTTCATTCTAATTAAATTAAATAAGGTCTTTAAGTCTTTAATCTTTTTGTCTTCTATTACTCCATATAATTCATTTGAATTAATATTTGTATTTAATTTCAAAAATTCAAAAAAAGATATATTTAAAAAAGCATTATCTAGATCAAATTCTATTTCATAATATCCATTACTTTTTTTAATTTTAGGTCTGGCAGGTACTAAAATAATTGGACAATAATATATTCTTTTACTATTTTCTAAATTATATCTAATCAAACCTATAGTTAAGTACAATGGATTAGATCCTGTTTCTTCTACACTTGATAAAGCTTTTTTAATAATCTTTTTATAAACTAATTCTTTACAATATAAATTAATAATACCTTTATTTAAATTATCATTAATAATACGTTCATTATCTTCATTATTAAAATTAAAATACAAAGTATCCTTATTCTTTTCAAATTTTTCATTGAGCATAAATTTATAATTGTTATTTTTTAAAATACAATCATAAAAATATTGTGCTGAAGAAATAGCAAGTTGAGCTAAAGAATCTTTAAATTTTAAATTAATCAATTTATTAGACCCACTTAAATCTAATAACTTTCTTTCCCAATATTTAAATTTATCTTCTTTAGTATTTTGATCTATAAATAAATCAGTTGAATCAAAATTATCTGATTCTAATTTCTCATTTTGCCCATCTAATTTTATATTAAATTTAACTACTCCTTCTTCATTAAAAGTTGGAATAGGTTTATAAATCGACTTATGACAAGAAGAAATATCAATTGCTTTAAAATAATTTACAGCATCTTTAGTTTTATTATAAGCATCTTCAATAGAAACGTTAAAATCAGCATAATTTTCTAAAGTAAACCCAGTACATTCAACTAAACAAATTTTATTAATACCTTTACTAGCAAAATTATAAATTTTAGAATAATCATCTTCTACTTTATTAATAAAATTATCATCTTCATTTAAAAAACATCCAGCATAAGCGTGGTTATTCGTAATAATTAAAATAGGATGTAATCCAACATTTTCTAAACAAGCACAGTATAAAATAGCTAAATCTAAACAAGTACCTTTATGTGTCTTTAAAACAGTACTAGGAATCCTAACTTTTTGAAAATATTCAAAACTAGTTGGAGGATTAGAATAAGCAATTTTAAATTGATATAATCCATTAAAAATCGCCATCATTTCAGAAATTATATTTTTAATATCATTATTTTGATATCCAAGAAATCTTTTTTCTCCATTAATTTTACTTAACTCTTCTATAAATGAAGGAATTAACGCATCAATATTAAAGTCATTAGGAGTTACAAAGCAACTATATAATTCATTAAATTTATATGGAAAACTTGATTGAATAAATGGAGATAATTGAAAATTGATTGTTTTAGAAATTAAAACTAGTTGTTCATTATTTATAAGCTCAAAATTTAAAATTACATCAATAGGTTCATTAAGATTATATAATTCATCGTAGTTAATTATAGGTTCAATATTGTCAATATAAACTACTTGATTACTATTAACGAAAGAAATAAAAGTATCATTAAATTTAATAAAAGGTGAGTTTGATGTAACTTTTAAAGTTAAATCTTCATAATTATTTGAATCATAATTAGAAATCTTTAAAGTGTTTATCAAAGAAAAAGAATTATTCTTTTCTATTTTATTAATTCTTCGATAGGATAAATTAGTTTGATATAAAATATAATCGTACTGATTTTTAATATCTATATCTAATAATATTTTGTTATTGTTATTATCTTCCATATTTTATCCTCTTACTATGTTATAGACACTTTTTCTATAATTAATACTTAGTTAAAACTTACTAATAATCGTATATAAGTATAAAAAACTGAATTATTATTTAAAATAATAAATCATTATTAAAAATATTTATAAATTAAATTAATTTCAAACTAAATTATTAAAATTAATTAAAAGAATTTTCCTTCTAAGAAACTAGGAATTATATCATCTTCATTATTACTTTGTTCTTTAGTTTCTTCCTTTTTCTCTTCAGTATTTGTATTAATAATAGGCTTTTTATTAATAACAAATGCATCTTTAGCAGGAGCAGTAAAAATAATATCACTAATAAAATGACTTGCAATAATCGAGACTAATATTTGATCACTTAATTGATCATTTATAGACATACCAAATTTAATATCCATATCTCCACCACTAGCATCTCTTATATGATTAATACATTCTTGGCAAGCATATAATCCAACTTTAGGTCCACATGTAATATGACAAATTGCTCTTTTAGCACCAAAAATAGATTGTTCAATTAAAGGACAATTTAAAGCAGCATTTGCAGCTTGAATAGGTCCGTCTTCACCTTCACCTTCACCAAATCCAATAAGAGCAACTCCACTATCTTTAAGAGTATTTTTAACATCAGCAAAATCGAGATTTATTAAAGAAGGCATTAATATTAATTCGCTAACCGTTCTTACACTTCTAGCCAAAACTTTATCAGCTTCACTAAAAGCATCTCCAATAGAATTACCGCCATTATTCATTAATAATTTATCATTACTAACAACGATTAAGGAATCTACATTTTCTTTTAAATTATTTAAACCGTCGATACTAATTTGAGTTTTTATTTCACCTTCAAAAGTAAAAGGTCTAGTAACAATAGCAATAGTTAAACAACCTTCTTCTTTAGCAATTTTACCAATAATAGGAGCTGCACCAGTTCCAGTACCACCACCCATACCAGCAGCAATAAATACTAAATTAGCACCCTTAACAATACTTCTTACATCAGCTTCGCTAGCTTCTGCGGCTTCTTTTCCAACAGAAGGTTCACCACCAGCACCAAGTCCATTAGTTAAACTTTCACCGAGAATTAATCTATTAGGGGCTTTACTTAAAGAAAGAGCTTGTTTATCTGTATTTGCAACATAAAAATCAACATTACTAATTTGTTCATCTATCATACGGTTAACAGCATTATTACCTGCACCGCCAACGCCAATAACTATAATCTTAGCTACGGCTTCAAAATTATCTAAATCTTCGTTCATATTAATTTCCCCCTACACGAGTTAAGTTTGCATTATTATTTTGGTTACTTGTTCTTAAAATTTGCTTATAATTATCATCCAATTCTTTTGATAAAATAATTGCTCCTAATAAACTTGCATAATCTTCTGGATTTGCACCAACTACATTAGTTTCTAAAAAATAAACAGTATTACTAACAAAATTAATTAATATTTTATCTTTTAATCCTTTTAGTTTGAGTCCATTTCCATTAAAAACAAGTGGTACTAAATTTATTGAATCTAAATTATCTTTCATTAAATATTTAATGGAATTATTTAAATAACTATTCCATTCTTTAACGAAAGAATTCACTATTGTATTCAAATTATCTCTTGTAAATTGTATTTCGTTACCATCTTTGATGGTTTTAGCTATTGCTGGATTATATGCAAATCTTGATTCATCTAATCCAAAAATATCTCGTAATTCAGTTGCTTTATTTAGATTTGTTGAAAATTCATTCATAATTGATTCAGTTAAATTATCTAATCCTAAATCAAAGAAAGTACTTCCACAAACTCTACAATTTCCAATTAAAGATAAGGTTGTATTTTTACTTCCAACATCTATATAAATATAACTTTTTTCTTTAAAATTATTATATTCTTCTAAACTAGCTATACATAATGTATTAATCAAAGTTTTATTTATTGATAAATTAGCATTTAATACAGCTCTTTTTATATCATCAACCATTTTAAATGGTAATGTATAAACATTAGCATTGAGTGATAAAGTATTACTTTTCATTCCTAATGGTGCACGACGATATAAAGTATTATCGTTATCTATTTTAAAATAATTAGGAATAATACATACTAACGTATTAGAATTAGGAACAGATTCTTTTTCAATTAAAAAATGTACGTTTTTAACATCAATATTATTTATTTCAGGGGTTGGAGAAACAGTGTTTGTAATTTTGTTTGAATTATAAACTTCAAGTCCAAAAGGAGGTAAAACTAATATAACATCTTTCAAATTATATCTATTTTTAAGATCTTCTTTTGCACTATTAAAAGCGTTAGAAATATCACTAGATAATGTTCCAACATCCAATACATCTCCATCTTTAAGTGGTACGCTTAATTGAGCTTTTTTACGATATATAACCTTAATTTTATTATCAAAAATATATCCAACCAATAACTTCAAAGATTTATTCTTAATTTCTAATATTACGTATTCTTTATCCATATTTATAATTATAAACTTAGCCTCATCTATTATCAATTTAAAATCAGTAATTTCTTTATAAAATTTTAGTGTATTTATAGTAGATTATTAGTACATTTCTAGTAAATTAAAAGTAGGCTTTCGCCTACAATTAATAAAGGAGGGAGATATATAAAAGGGGTTAAATTAAATCAAATTTATAGTTTTTTCAGGTAAAACAATGCTACCTTCTTTTTCTTCAGTTGAAGAAATCTCTTTTACAGAAATAGACTCTTTATTTGTCTTTGCTTCTTTAACAAGATTAATACTTAATGGTATAGCTGCAATAATTGAAGATGCGAAAGTAATTGCAGAACAAATAACTATTCTTTTGAATATAAAAGATCTGTTTGTTTTATGAGTTTTATATAATTTGTCTTTCATAATTTTACCTAACCTTCTCAATTATTCTAAGCTTTGCACTTTTTGCTCGATGATTAAGTTCTAATTCTTCTTCTGATGCGACAATTACTTTTCTATTAATCAATTTAAATTTAGGTAAATCTTCTTCACTAGGCATTTTATAATCATTTAATCTATTACCTTCAACTACTGTTCTTTCTTTGAATATATTTTTTACAATCCTATCTTCTAAAGAATGAAAAGTAATTACTGCAATTCTTCCATTTAAATTTAGTAAATCAAGACATTTATTAAGTGCTTCTTTTAAAACATTTAATTCATCATTTACTTCAATTCGTAAGGCTTGAAATACTTGTTTTGCTGGATGGCCCGGTTTTCTTAATTCAAATTCTGGTTTACTTTTTTTAATAATTTCTACTAAATCAAACGTCGTTTCAATTTTCTTATTTTCACGACTTTTAACTATATTTTTAGCAATTGAATAAGAATATTTTTCCTCACCATATTCTTTAAATATCTTAATAAGTTGTTCTAAAGAATAATTATTAACTATATCATAAGCTGTCAAAGAACCATTTAAATCCATTCTCATATCCAATTTACTATCCATTCTATATGAGAAACCACGATAGCCTTCATCGAATTGTGGTGAACTTACACCTAAATCAAATAAAAAACCATCAACTTTATCAATTCCCAATTCTTTTAAATCTTTATCAATATCCTTGAAATTAGATTTAACTAAGGTGAATTGGCTACCATATTTTGCTAACTCAATTTGACTATAGTGAAGTGCTTCTTCATCTTGATCAATTCCAATTAATCGACCTTTTAAAGATAATCTTTTCAATATCTCTTTACTATGACCAGCACGTCCTAGAGTCATATCGACATATATTCCATCTTCCTTAATATTTAATCCATCAATAGATTCTTTAAGTAAGACTGAAACGTGATAATTACTACTCTCCATCTTTTAATAAATCCTCAGCATTTTTTTCAAATTCTGCTTCATTGCTTTCAATATATTTTTGATAAGCACCTTTGTCCCAGATTTCTATATGATCAAGCATTCCAAGTATCATAACTTCTTTATTTGTTAATCCGTATTTTGTTATTACATTTTTAGGAATTAACATTCTGCCTTGTTTATCAATAGATAATTCTTGGACTGAGCTAAGAAGTATTCTTTGATGAAGTCTCGCTTTTTCTTTTTCAAATGGTAAGTTTTCAAGTTTTTCTACATATTTTGTAAAGCTATCTTCAGTATAAACAGATATGCATCCATCATAACCTTTTAATAAATATACAACGAAACCTAGTTTACTTCTCATTTTAGAAGGGATAACTAATCTTCCTTTGTCATCTATTTGATATTCATAACTTCCAAATAGCATTCCACTTTACTCCACTTTCTTCCACTTGTGCTTATATTTTATATAATAATTATCAAATGAGCAACAACTAATTGTACTTTTTTATAAAATTCTTCATCTGTATTTTTTTCTATCTCATATTTCATCAAAGCTTTAAGAACATTTGTTAGTAAAAAAACATAAAAATTTTCATAAAAAAATGCCCAATTTCTTGAGCATTTATTTAAAAATTTAAATTTTTTAACAATAATAATATACTAATTAACTACTAATAAATTACTAATTTAAAACTAAATATCATTTATTTATGTAAACAAAGATCATTAATAACTTCATTAACTAATACAAAGAAATCTAAATCAATTGGTTCTCCAATACCTAATTTTTGAGACATTGGCTTTTCGTATTTTGTAGAAATATAATCAATTATACTTTTTATATTATTCTCCTTTAATTCTAATCCAGAATCAAAAGGGAGAACATAATTGTTAACAAAATCTTTTGTGACCGTACTGAACGACATATTAAAGATCCTCACGGGTCATATGTTTGACACGGTCATGTTCTTCGCTTCTTTTGCCATTGTTAAATCTATCAAGGGTACCAACTAAATATCCTGTAATACGTCTAATTCTTTCAAAAGGAACGGTTTTAAAGTGATATGTTAAATCTACATAATCTCCATCTATCTTAACATCCAAACTGTCTAAAGTTTTGCCATCGCTATGCTTACAAGCATAATCCCAATAAGCTACTTTTTCCTCATTTGAAATTTTTCCATTAATTACATTAACTGTCATATGCATACCTCCTAAATCCGTGTAAGCATATAATAATTTAATTTAAATATTTTTTTCTCCCTATTTGTTATATAAAGAAAAAAGAAGGTCATTTAGTAGATAATTAGTAAAACTAAAAATTTAAATAATTTTGATTAATTAAACTACTAATTAACTACTAAAGAACAAAAGTGAATCAAAATGATTCACGTCCACGACTTAATTGTCGTGGTTTTTTATTTTTTCCTATATAATTTGATTTATGAAATATCGTAATTCAGATTTTCTAAATGATCTCTATTACAAAAGACAAGAATTTTC
>JALEXS010000054.1 GCA_022780025.1 Mollicutes bacterium
GAACTAATTTTCTTCCTGTTTTCTTCTGTTAAATGTGACATACTAAACCTCCTTTTAGCCAACAGAATATTAAAATTATACTATTCTTAGACTAAAATCATGATTTAAATGAAAAACGGAATTAACTTTAAGAATTCATAATATTAAGATTTATCTTAATAACTGCTTGAATTAATCTTTTGTTTTGTTAATATATATACGAAGACAAGTCCTTTTTAGTGTTTGCTTTTAGAGAAAGTAACGCTTGGTGAAAGTTACTAGTTAGAGCTAATTAGGGTATCACTTCTTAAATTTTTTACATCAAATTAAGTGATAGTAGTTGATACTATAACTAAGGTGGTACCACGTTAATAGCGTCCTTAGATTTTATTCTAAGGATTTTTTTATAGGAGAAGAATATGGAAATTAAAAATAGTTTATTAATGCCAAAAACTAATTTTGAAATGAGAGGCAATTTATCAATTAAAGAGCCAAAATTAATTGAAAAATGGGAAAAACAAAATGTTTATCAAAAAATGAATGATCGTAAAAATGTAAACGAATTTGTTTTACATGATGGTCCACCATATGCTAATGGAAATATCCATTGTGGTCATATGCTCAATAGAATTTTAAAAGATTTTGTTATTAGATTAAAAAATATGGAAGGTTATAATACACCATTAATTTTTGGATGGGATACTCATGGACTTCCAATTGAAAATATGGTTACTAAAAGTGGTGTTAATCGAAAAACCACTCCAATTGTTGAATTTAGAAAAAAATGTGAAGAATATGCATTAAAACAAGTTAGTAATCAAAAAGCTCAAATTAAAAGATTAGGTGTATTAGGTGATTATGATCATCCTTATTTAACTTTAAATAAAGAATATGAAGCAAGCGAAATTCATTGCTTTAGTGAAATGGCATTAAAAGGCTTAATTTATAAAGGATTAAAACCAGTTTATTGGTCCCCATCAAGTGAATCAGCTTTAGCTGAAGCAGAAATTGAATATCAAGATGTTAAAGCTTATACAATTTATGTTGCTTTCAATGTTATTGATGGTAAAGATTTAATTCCAAATGATGCTAAATTTTTAATTTGGACAACCACTCCTTGGACTTTACCTGCAAACCTTGCAATTTGTGCTAATCCAGATTTTGTTTATGGATTATTTGAAACAAATTACGGTAAATTAGTATTTTTAAAAGAATTAAAAGAACAATTAGAAGAAACATTAGGATTTACAACTTGTAAATTATTAAAAGAATTTAAAGGTAGTGAACTTGATGGACTTAAAGCAAAGCATCCTTTCTATGATCGTGAATCTTTAGTTATTAATGGAGATTATGTCACAAATGATAGTGGTACTGGTCTTGTTCATATTGCTCCAGGGCATGGTGAAGATGACTTTAATGTTTGCTTAAAATATGGAATTAAACCTTATTGTCCTGTAGATAGTCATGGTTATCTTACTAGTGAAGCTGGTGAAAGATTAGCTGGTAAATTCTATGAAGATGCTAATTTAGAAGTAATAGAAATGCTTAAAGAAAATGGTGCTTTAATTAAAGAAGAAGATATTATTCATAGCTATCCACACGACTGGAGAACTCATAAACCAGTTATTTTTAGAGCTACTCCACAATGGTTCTGCTCAATTTCTCCAATTAGAGAAGATATTATTAAACAAATTCATAATACAACTTGGTCACCAAAATGGGGTGAAACAAGAATGGTAAATATGATTAAAGATAGAGCTGATTGGTGTATTTCTAGACAAAGAGCATGGGGTGTACCAATTCCAATCATTTATTGTGAAGATGAAACACCAATTATTGATAAAAATGTTTTTGATCATATTGAAAAATTAATTAGAGAAAACGGAAGCTCAATTTGGTATGAATTAGATGAAAAAGATTTATTACCAGAAGGCTATACTAATTCGCATTCACCAAACGGAATCTTCAAAAAAGAAAAAGATATCATGGATGTTTGGTTTGATAGCGGAAGTAGTTTCAATGGAGTTTTAGTTAATAGAGACTTAAAATATCCATCAGATTTATATCTTGAAGGTAGCGATCAATATAGAGGATGGTTCAATAGTTCTTTAATTATTAGTGTAGCTTTAAATGGTGTTGCTCCATATAAAGAAGTTGTCAGCCATGGTTTTGTTATGGATGAACATTGGGAAAAAATGTCTAAATCTAAAGGAAATGGTATTGATCCATTAAAGATTGCATCTACTTATGGTAGCGATATTTTAAGATTATGGACAAGTTTAATAGATTATCAACAAGATGCTAGAATTAGTGAATCAATTATTAAACAAAATACTGAAATTTATAGAAAAATACGTAATACATTCAAATTTATGTTAGGTAATTTATCTAATGGTTCAATTGAAGATACATTTAAAAAAGAAGATATTCAAACTGAATTAGAGATTATTGATCAATGTATTTTAGCTGAATTAGAAGATACTAAAAATAAAGTTATTAAATACATGAATGAATATAATTTCATTAGTGCAATGAGTGAACTTACTAAATTTATTAGTGATGATTTAAGTAGTTTCTACTTAGATATAACTAAAGATGTTTTATATTGTAATGCTAAGGATAGTAAACGCAGATTACAAGTTCAAACTGTTCTTAATGAATGTACTTTCACTTTAATGAGATTATTTAATCCTATTTTACCTTTCACTATGGATGAAGTTAATGAAAATTATCCATTAAAATCAGAAGAAAACGTTCAATTCTATAAATATCCTGAAATAACAAATGAATATAATCCTTCTTTATTAGAAGATTATGCATTAATTAAAAAACTAAGAGATGATATTTTAAAAGCTTTAGAAGAAGCACGTAAAGCTAATATCATTGGTTCAAGTCAAGAAGCTACTGTTATATTTGAAGTAAAAGATTCTCAACTTGCTGAAATATTAGAAAGCATTGACGAAGAAGAATTAGAAAGATTATTTATCGTTTCTAAAATTATGATCAAAGAAGAAGTCGAAGATGGACTTGAATTAAAAGTTAGTAATGTTTTAGTAAAGAAAAATGATGGTGTAAAATGTGATCGTTGTTGGAATTATAAAAATAACGATGAAATTGTTGAAGTTGAAGGCGTTCATTTATGTCCAAGATGTTTAAAAGCAATGAAACAATAAACCAAGAAAATAAGGATTCAAAAGTGAAAAAAATTTTTAAAGAAGTTTTTTTCTCTTTTTCTTGGCTAGCTATCATATTATTAATTTGTGATATTATAACTAAAGTTTGTGCTGAAAAATTTTTAACTGGAAAAGGTAGCGTCGTAGTAATTCCTCATTTATTAAATTTTACACTAACTTATAACAATGGTGCTGCTTGGGGAATGGGCGGAGATGCTACTTGGAGTCGAGTTATCTTAGCACTTATTTCTTGGGTTGTTGCTATTGCAATAATTGTATATGTTATTATGAAGTATAAGAAACTTAATAATTATTTAAGAGCTACAATTATGGTAATATTAGCAGGAGATGTAGGTAATTTAATTGATCGTACATTCTTTTATAATAGAGGAGTTATTGATTTTTTAGATATTACTCCATTAATAAAAGGTTTTGGTATTTTTAATTTTGCTGATAGTTGCTTAGTTGTTGGAATTATAATGCTTCTTATTTACTTCTTAATTGAATGGATTAATGAAAGCAAAAATGAAAAGAAAAATAAAGAAATAGCTGATAAAAATGGCGATGATAGTAAAAAATAAGTATAAAATTAGTAATAATTTAGTAGGTTTAAGAATTGATAAGGCTTTAACAGTACTTGATAACACGTGTAGTAGAGTCTATTTTTCTAACCTTATAAAAAATGGCTATATTACTGTAAATGGTGAAAAAATATCTCCTTCTTATAAAATACAAAATGAAGATGAAATAGTAGTTTATGTAAAAGAAGATGAAATCGATGATTCTATAAAACCATATGAATTAGAATTAAATATTATATATGAAGATGATGATATTTTAATTATAAATAAGCCTCAAGGTCTTGTTGTACATCCAGGCGATGGACATCAAAACGATACTTTAGTTAACGCTTTAATTTATAATAAAAAAGAATTATCAACAGTTAACGGCTTTAATCGTGTTGGTATTGTTCATCGTATTGATAAAGATACAAGTGGATTATTATTAGTATGTAAAAATGATTATTCCCATAATTTTATTGCTGAACAATTAAAAGATCATACTATGCATAGAGAATATATTGCTTTAGTAACAGGAGTAATAGCTAATAATAAAGGTAAAATTATTGCTCCATTAGCTAGAAGTAAAGAAAATAGAATGAAATATGAAGTAAATCCAGTTGAAGGAAAAGAAGCTATAACACATTTTGAGGTAATAAAAAGATTTGAAAAGTATACTTTAATAAAATGTCGTTTAGAAACTGGTCGTACACATCAAATAAGGGTACATATGGATTATATTCACCATCCTATAGTAGGAGATCCACTTTATGGTCATAATAATTGTGCTCTTTATAACAAAGGACAATTATTACATGCATATAAATTAACATTCATTCATCCAAAAACAAAAAAAGAGATGACATTTGAATGTCCTCTCCCTGATTATTTTGAATCAATTATTAATAATTTAAAGTAAATTAATTTTATTTAAATCTTGAAAGTTTCTAAAATTATTCTTAGAAACTTTTTTTAATTCATCAAAACCATATTTTGATATGAATTTTTGAGTAAATTCATCAACATTTTTTCCAGCACCTAATGGAAAATTCAAATTATATTGCTTATTTAATGATTCAATTTCTTTTAAAAAATAATATCGAGCAATACAACTTCCTAAAGCAACACTTGGAAAATATGTTTCACCTTTTTCTTTAAAGATAATATTTTTTAAGATTGATTTACTACCTTCAAGATATTCGTAATATTGCTTTTCAGTACAAAATTGATCCATATAAATGTTTTTAACGTAAGGACATTTTTTATATAATCTCGTTAAAACAAAATTGTGCAATATAGCTTTTATTTTGTTGATATTGAATCCTTTATTAATTGCGTTATTATATTTTTCGTTTGTTAATACTTTAACTTCATAAAACACTTTCTTTAATAGAAGTGGTACTATTTCTAATATTTTATTATCGTTTAATTTTTTACTATCTTGAATGCCATATTCAGTTATTAATTTCATCGTATCGTGATCTGCATAAGCAGCACATACAACAATTGGCCCTAAAAAATCTCCAGTACCAACTTCATCACTTCCGATTTGTGATTCAACATCTATAAAAACAATAGATTCTTTTTGTAGCTTAGCTTTTTTAGGTATTATTTGTGTATTAGGACAATATTTTTTTGCTAAAGAAAGATAATCCCCACCTTGGAAAGTTACTTTAAAAGTAACACCTTTTTTATTTTCATAAGCAGTTATTATATGATTATCAGTTTTAGCAACAAAAAGAATATATCCGATATTTCTTTCGGTAATATTATCTTTAAAATCTTGTTCGATTTTATCCAATGTATTTTTATCAACTTTTATTGTAATCACGATTTAATAATATCATAAACCACGTTTTTATGCTAATATACTTTAATATGAAAGACATTAAATCAATTTTAGAAATCGACAAAATAATTGAAGAAATTGGAAAATATTTAAAAACAAGTATTGGTGGTATTTTACTTGAAAATATCAAGGTTTTCCCATCTAAAGAAATACTAAATATAGAGTTTTCAAAATTAAATGAAATGTTTTCGATTATTAATAATTATAAAGACATTCCACTTAATGGAGATTTAATAGTAAAAGAAGTTCTTGATAAAGCAAAAAAGGGTAGTTATTTAGATGAAATTGTATTAAATAAAATTAAAGATGAAATGTTTTTAACTTTTGAAATTATTAGATTTTTCAAACAAGTTACTATAGAGACACCTTTTTTAACAAAACTAGTTAAAAAAATGGTATATGTCGATTCTTTATATAAATCCATAAATTCAAAAATATCAAAAGAAAACAAGGTCTTTGATAACGCTACACCTAGATTAAAAGATATTCGTTATAAATTATCTTTTATAGATAAAGAAATTCATAAGCAAATTATACAATTAGCTGAAAAGTATAATACCTATTTAGTTAATGATTCATATGTATTAAGAAATGGACATTTTGCTTTAGCTGTTAATAGTAGTGATAAAAGTAAAATTGATGGTGTAGTTCATGATTTAAGTGATAGTGGTCAAACTACATTTATTGAACCTACTGTTATAGTAAATTTAGAAAATCAAAAGCAAATATTAATTATTCAAGAAAAAGATGAAGTAAATAAAATCTTAAAAGAACTTACTAATGAATGCATAAAATACGAAGATACAATATTTTTAAATAATAAAATTATTGGTCAATTTGATTTATTAACAGCAAAAGTTAAATATGCAATTAATAATAATGCTGTTATTCCTCAAATAAGTGAAAAACAAGAAGTATATCTTATTGATGCTAGACACCCTCTTATTGATCCTGATAAAGTAGTTTCTAATACTTTTATTATGGATGAGATTCATCCTATGATGCTAATAAGCGGACCTAACGCAGGAGGAAAAACGATTGCACTGAAAACAGTTGCTATGCTTTCTTATTTAGCTAAGCTAGGAATTCCTATTACTTGTAGTCCTGATAGCAGAATTGCATACTTTAAAAATATCTTTGTTAATATTGGGGATAATCAATCTATTGAATCTAATTTATCAACCTTTAGTGCTCATATAAGCGACCTTTCAGTAGTTATTAAGTATATAACTAGTAGAGATTTAGTAGTTATAGATGAATTAGGCAGTGGGACTGATCCTAAAGAAGGTGATGCTTTATCAATAGCTGTTGTTAAATTTTTACTTCAAAAAAAATGTATAAGCATGATAACTTCTCACTTTTCATTACTTAAAAAATACGGACTAAGTAATCCAAAAATAATCAATGCTTCTTTCTTATTTAATCAAGAATTATTAGAACCAACTTTTAAAATGTTACTTGGAGTAAGTGGAAAATCATTTGGTTTTTTAATTGCTAGAAAATTTGGATTGCCATACGAAATTATTAATGAAGCTAAAAAGATATATAAGAAAAATTATTTATCTGAAACTGATATAAAAATAGAATCAATTGAAAAAAAAGAACAAGAATTAATTAGAAGAGAAGAATCTTTAAAAGAAGAAGAAAATAAAATTAGTTCTCTTGAATCTGAATTAAAAACTAAAGAAAAATTATTAAATGAAAAAGAAGAAAAACTTAAAGCTAAAAAGATAGAAGAATTTGATGACTTAATTGATTCTAAAATAGATGAAATTAATAATATTTATGATGAATTTCTTGAAGATAAGCAAAATAAAATCAAAGAGACTGAAGAAAAGTTAAATTCATTAAGTTTAAAAGAAAAGAAAGATGAAAATTTTGCTGTTGGTGATTATGTTTATGTAAAATCTTTAAACGAAAAAGGCAAAATAACTCGAATAAAAGGGAATAAAATTACATTTAATGATGAAAGTGGATTTACTTTAACAACAACAAAGGATTATTGTGAAAAAATTGATGAACCAGTTGAAAAATTAACATCAACTCGTAATATTGATAAAGAATTAAGCAGTCTTAAGCCATTATCACAATCATTAAATTTGGTTGGGTATCATCTTGACGAAGGGATAAGTGCTTTAGATCAATATCTTGATAGTTGTGTATTAAGAAAATATAAAGAAGTTCGTATAATTCATGGTTATGGTAGTGGACAATTACGCAATGCTATTCATAATTATTTAAAAAAATCCTCATATGTATCTAGTTTTAAACTTGGTGATGAATCAAATGGTGGAAGTGGATCAACGATAGTATATTTAAAATGAACGATAGAATAAAAGAAGATATAAATTTATTACCTAATAAATCTGGCTGTTATCAAATGTTTGATGATAACAACGAGATAATCTATATTGGGAAAGCTAAAAATTTAAAAAATAGAGTTTCTCAATATTTTTTGCGACCACAAAGTGGTAAAACTTTTGCAATGGTTTCCCATGTTGATCATTTTGAAATAATTATTACAAAAAGTGAAAAAGAAGCTTTTATTTTAGAAATGAATTTAATTCAAAAATATTTACCTCGATATAATATTTTATTAAAAGATGATAAACATTACCCTTATATTGCTATTTATAAAGTTAAAGATCCTTATATTTCTATCGCTAGAAATTTAAAAGATAAAAAATGTAAATATTATGGACCTTTTCCTATATCAACAAATGCTTATGATACAGTAAATATTTTAAATAAACTATTTCCACTAAGAAAATGTAATAAAGTACCAAAAACCCCTTGTTTATATTACCATTTAGGACAATGTCTTGCTCCTTGCATAAATAAAATTGAACAAAGTAGTTATAATAAAATTATTAATGACATTGAAACATTTTTAAAAGGCGATAATAAAAATGTTTTAGATGAACTTAAGAAAAAAATGAATCAATATAGTGAGAATTTAGATTTTGAAAATGCATCTGAAATTAAAAAATATTACGATGCAATCAAACATATTAATGATAGACAAACTGTTGAACTATTCGACAAAATTGATCGTGATATATTCGCTTATAATATAAGAGATAATTATTTATCTTTATCTAATTTTATTTATAGAAAAGGAATTCTTATAGGGAAAAGAAACTTTGTTTATGAAATCATAGATGATATTAATGATTTTGTAAGTGATTTAATTTTACAATATTATGCTTTTAATATTGTTCCTTCAGAAGTAGTTGTGAGTAATGAAGATATTAAAAATAATTTATCAGGTATATTAGATTCTAGAGTCATTGTTCCAATCAAAGGCAAATTATTTGAAATCTTAAATTCAGTAATTAATAATGCAAAAGAAGATTTAGATGAGCATTTCGTTAGTGCAAGATTAGAAGATGATAAATTAGAATTATTAACTGAATTAGGAAATATATTAAATATAAAAACACCTCTAACCATCGAATTATTCGATAATTCTCATTTACAAGGAACAAACGCAATTGGTGCAATGGTATGTTTTAAAAATGGTGAGCCAGTTAAAAGAAATTATCGTAAATATAATATCGAGTCTTATAATAAAAAAGATGATTTATCAAGTATGAAAGAGGTACTTTATCGTCGATATAGTCGTTTAAAAGAAGAAAACGGGCCTTATCCTGACTTAATAATTTTAGATGGAGGTAAAACTCAATTAGAAATAGGAAAAGAAGTTCTCAATGAACTTCGTTTAAATATTAATATCGTAGGTCTTGTTAAGTCTGATAAACATAAAACAAGCGGATTAATCGATACAAATTTTAATGAATACTATTTTGATGATAATAAACCAATATTTTATATGCTTACTAGGATGCAAGATGAAGTACATAGATATGCAATAACTTCTCATATTAAAAAGCGTAATAAAGGTATGTTTATTGATATATATGATAAAATAAAAGGGATAGGACCTAAAAAGAAGGAACTATTAAATAAGACTTTTCCTACAATGAAAGAGTTATATGATGCTAAGCTTGAAGAATTTGAACAAATACTTCCAAAAGCGTTAGCTATAAAATTATACGAATATTTACACGGAGATATAAAAGATGAATAAGGAAATATTTGATTTATTACAAGATAAAAATACAAATTATGATGATATCATCAATATTATTAATAAAAATCATTTTGTTAGTAACGATATAGAAGAAATGATTAATTTTCTTAGCTTTCAAAATAAATATGATTTTGCAAGTAAATTATATAATGACTATCGTAATGATTTAGAAAAGAACAATTATATAGCTTCAATGGTTTGCCATTTTATAATACTTATCGGACAAGAAGATTATGAAGAATTAGAGTTAGTAAAAGAAGAATATCTTAATGCACCATATGTAAGTCAAGAAGTAGAAGAATTTTTAAATTCTATTGATGATAATATTGAACAATTAATTAAAGTTCTTAAGAATAATAAGCTATTAACATCTGATGAAATTGATATAAATCAAACAAAAAAATTATTGTCTAGTAAGGATGCTAATAATGTTTATATTGGGCTATATCAAGCAAACAAATTAAAAGAAAAAGACGGAATTGATATGACATCATTTATTTATAAAATATGCCAAAATACTACTGAATATTCACTAATTTTCGCCTATTTAGTTGATTTTTTAATATGTGAACATTATTCTTGTGAATTATATGTAAATAAACTTGGTGAAGATATAACAATAAAAACGAGTGATTACTTTGATATGTATGAACATAAACAACAAGAATATTCTGACCTTCTTGATAAACTAGAAGGCATGGCTAAAGATATTGGACTATATCAAACTTTTTATGACCTCGCTAGAAAAGCTTTTTATTGGATTATTCCTGAGTATATAATAGACTTTGATTCCTTACAATTTGCAAAAGCAATTTATGAAAAAATAACTTCTTATTTCGACTTTGGTGAACAATCTTTTGAAGATCCAGTTTTAGATTATTTTAATGAACATTTAAAGGCTGGAAATAACCAATATAGTGAATTTGTTGATGAAATAATTAAAGAAGTGCTTATTTCTGACTATAGCAACGATTCTGATTCGAAAGTTTCATCATAATTTGTGATTTTTTATAGTATAATGTTTGAAAATGATTATATACTTGTATATAATCTTTCTTGTACGCATTAGGAGGACATGATAATATGGCTACAAAATTATTAAAAAAAGATGCTAATTATACTGAAGTTTTATCTACACTTGATGGAGATGCATGGAAATCTAAACAAGATAAAGCATTAGCAAAATTAGCAGGTAAGGTTAAAGTTCAAGGCTTTAGAGATGGAAAAGCTCCACTTGAATTAGCAAAACAACACATAAATCCAATGGATATCATCAATGAAGCAATTAATGCATCATTAGATGAAATGCTTCAAGCAGCTGTTACAGAACAAAAAGTTCCTTTCTATTCTGTAAAAGAAACAAAAGTTACTAAAGTTGATGAAAACGGACTCGAAGTTAGTTTCACAGTTGTTAATATTCCTTCAGTTACATTAGGAAAATATAAAGGTCTTGATAAAAAACTTGAAAAAGTTACTGTTAAAGCAGAAGAAATCGACCACGAAATCAGCCATTTATTAGATAGCGAAGCTGAACTTGTATTAAAAGAAACACCTGCAGAAATGGGTGATACAGTTTGCTTTGATTTCAAAGGATATATTGATGGTAAAGAATTTGATGGTGGAAGTGCTGAAAATTATGAATTAGTTTTAGGAAGCAATCAATTTATCCCTGGTTTTGAAGAACAATTAGTTGGTGCTACATCCAATAGTAAAATTGATGTTAATGTTACTTTCCCAGAACAATATGTAAAAGAATTAGCTGGTAAAGCAGCAAAATTTGTTTGTTTAGTTCACGAAATTAAAACAAAGAAATTACCAGAATTAAACGATGAATTCGCAACAAGTTTAGGCTATGAAAATGTTAAAACTGTTGAAGATTTAAAGAAATTTGAAGAAACAAAAATTTCTGAATCAAAAACAGCAAAAGCAAATGAAACTTTATTTACAGGAATCTTAGCTGATATTGTTAAAGATTCTCAAATCGAAATTGCTCCAGAAATTATTGACCAAGAAGCTACATCAATGAAAGATGGTTTATTAAAACAAATCGAACAAAGTGGCTTAACTTATGAACAATATAAAGAAATGATCGGATTAGATGAAACTAAGATCATGGAACAATATCGTGAAGAAGCTAAAAAGAGATTAAGCGAATATTTAGTTATCATGACTATTGGCCAAGTCGAAAAATTAGCTGTTAGCGAAGAAGAATTAGAAAAATATTATAATGATGTAGCTGCTCAATATAATATGGAAGTTAGCAAAGTTAAAGAAATTTTTGCTAAAAACGCTGATAGAATTGCACAAAATCTTTATCAAAATAAAGTCGAAAGATTCATTATTGATGCAAACGTAAAAGTAGCAGCTAAAAAAACTACTAAAAAAGCAGCTGAACCAAAAGAAGAAAAAGTTGAAAAAGAGGAAGCAAAATAATAATGACATTTAATCCAGGAGAAAATATTACATTACCAGTTTTAGTTTGTAAGGGATTTGTTACATTCCCAGATTCTAATTCAGCAATTTATGTTGAAAGAATTTTTTCGAAAGCAGCACTTACAATTTCTCAAGGTAATTTTGAAAGTTATATTTTAGTTTTAACACAAAAAGATAATAATCAAGATGCTAATTTTTCTGCTGAAAATGTCTATGATGTTGGTACCCTTTGTAGAATAAATGCTGTAAATGGCACAGAAAGCATAAGAATTAGACTTTTTGGATTAGAGAGAATTAAACTTAATTCTTTAAGATTTGATGAAAAAGCTAATTCTTATTTTGCTGAATTTCAAGTAATGCCTGATTTATTAGGTGATGAAAAGAAAGAAAGAGTTTTAGTTGAAACATTGTTAAACTCAATTGAAAAAAATAGAGAAATTTTATTAAATTCTCAACAATCAATTACTTTATCTAAACAAGTTTCATCTGGATTAAGCGCTTTAAAATTAAGCTATTACATTTCTAATTTATTAGATTTTTCAACAGAAAGTAAAATCGAATTATTAAGTACAAAAGACGTAAATGAACGTTTGGAAAAACTTATTGTTGGAATCGATGAATTAAAAATGGATGCAAAAATCGAAAATGAAATTCAACAAGAAATTGCTAAATCTACTCAAAAAAATCAAAGAGAATATATTTTGAGAGAAAAAATGCGCATTATTAAGCAAGAACTCGGCGAAGGTAACGACGAAAATGATAATGATGCTTTACTTGAAAAAATTCAAAAAGAGCCATATCCTGCTTATATAAAAAATAAGATAAAGGATGAAATTAAACGCTACAATATGATGCCACAAGCATCACTTGAAGCAAGTTTAATTAAAAATTATATTGATCTTTTAGTATCGATACCATGGTTTGAAAAAACCGAAGACAATGATGATTTAACTAATGTTCAAAAAATATTAGATGAAGATCATTATGCTTTAACTAAAGTAAAAGAAAGAATTATTGAATATTTAGCAATTAAAAAGATGACAGGTAATTTAAAAGCACCTATTTTATGTTTTTATGGTCCACCTGGAGTTGGTAAAACGAGTCTTGCTAAATCAATAGCTCGTGCTTTAGGACGTAAATTTGTTAAATCTAGTTTAGGTGGCGTCAGTGATGAAAGCGAAATTCGTGGACATAGAAGAA
Source organism: Mollicutes bacterium (assembly GCA_022780025.1). Taxonomy (GTDB): domain Bacteria; phylum Bacillota_I; class Bacilli_A; order RFN20; family CAG-826; genus Onthovivens. Next base: position 13,288 of record JALEXS010000054.1, read on the forward strand.
CATATGTTGGTTCTATGCCTGGAAGAATTATTCAAGGAATGAGAAAAGCTAAATCAATGAATCCTGTATTTTTATTAGATGAAATTGATAAAGTTGCATCTAGTTATAAAGGAGACCCAGCAAGTGCCTTACTTGAAGTATTAGATCCTGAGCAAAATATTCAGTTTAATGATAATTATGTTGAAGAACCTTATGATTTAAGTAATGTTTTATTCATATGCACAGCTAATTATTTAGGAAATATTCCTAAACCATTACGTGATAGATTAGAACTTATTGAAGTAAATTCTTATACAATTATTGAAAAATTACACATTGCAAAAGAACATTTAATACCTAAAGAAACTTTAGCTAATGGATTAACACCTGAACAAATTAGTTTTGATGATGATGCTATTAATTATATTATTGATAGATATACACGTGAAGCTGGTGTTCGTGAATTAGAAAGAAAAATAAGCAGTATTTGTCGTAAAGTCGTTGTTGAGATATTAAATAAAAAACATAGAAAGATAGTAAAAATCACAACTGATAAAGTTAAAAAGTACCTCGGAAACGAAATATTTGATTCAACTGATAAAGAAAAAGGTAATCAAGTAGGAGTAGTAACTGGACTTGCTTATACTGAATTTGGTGGTGATATATTGCCTATTGAAGTTAATGATTTCCCTGGAAAAGGAAGGTTAGTTTTAACTGGTAAATTAGGCGATGTTATGAAAGAAAGCTGTTCAATTGCTTTAGATTATATTAAAGCTAATGCTAAATCTTATAATATTGATTCTAAAGTATTTGAAGAAAAAGATATTCATATTCATTTCCCTGAAGGTGCTGTACCTAAAGATGGTCCTAGTGCTGGATGTGCCATAACTACTGCAATAGTAAGTTGTTTAACAAATACTCCAGTTAGTGGAGATGTTGCTATGACTGGCGAAGTTACTTTACGTGGTAAAGCTATTGCAATTGGTGGATTAAGAGAAAAATCTTTAGCAGCTCTAAGAAGTGGAATTAAAACTATTTTAATTCCTGAAGGAAATAAAAAGAATGTCAGTGAACTTCCAAAGGAAGTTAAAGACAATTTAAACATTATCTATATGGACAATGTAAATAAGGCAATTAAATATTGCTTAGGCCTATAATATGTCAATTTTTAAAAACGGAATTTTTATTAAAAGTGTAGATAAAATGGAAAACAGACCTGAAAAGTACCTCAACGAGGTACTTTTCGTTGGTAAAAGTAATGTTGGAAAATCAACACTTATTAATTTATTAGTTAATAATAAGAAGTTAGCATACACCTCAAGTAAACCAGGACATACAAAATTATTAAATTATTATTTAATTAATAACTCATTTTATTTTGTAGATTGCCCAGGCTATGGCTTTAGTTCTAAAAAGGGTAAAGACTATATTGAATACGGGAAGATAGTAGAAGATTACTTTAATAATAATAAAAATCTTAAATTAATTGTATTTTTACTAGATTCTCGCCATGAACCAACAGAAGATGATGTCGATTTCTTTAATTTTATTAATAATTACAATTATGAGCATATTATTGTAATGACCAAATGCGATAAATTAAACCAATCTGAAAGAGCAAGAATTCTTAAAAATTTAACTAATAAATTAGGCGATATCGATGATATCGACGTTATAAATGTAAGTCAAAACGATAGAAATAGTATTGAAAATTTATCTTTATTAATTTCAACGTTTGTAGGAGAAAAAAATGGAACTAGATAAGAGATATGACTATAAAAAAGTCGAAGAGAATAAGTACGAAACTTGGAAGAAAAAAGGCTATTTTACAGCCGGAGACAAATCAAAAGGAAAATTTTCAATGGTAATTCCACCACCAAATATTACAGGTAAACTACATATTGGTCACTCAATTGATACTACAATTCAAGATATTACTTGTAGATATAAAAAAGCAAAAGGATTTGATGTTTTATATTTACCTGGTATGGATCATGCTGGTATTGCAACTCAAGCAAAAATAGATCAATTATTAAAAAGCGAAGGAAAATCCAGATTTGAAATTGGTAGAAAAGCATTTTTAGAAGAAGCTTTTAAGTGGAAAGAAAAATATGGAAATATTATTCACGATCAATGGGCAAAAATGGGATTAATGCTTGATTATAGTCGTGAAAGATTTACTATGGATGATGGCTTTAATAAAGCTGTATTTAAAGTATTTAAAGATTTATATGATCAAGGATTAATATATCATGGTGAAAAGATTGTTAACTATGATCCTGTAATGAGAACAGCTTTAAGTAATATTGAAGTTATTTATAAAGAAATTTCTGGTAAATTTTATTATTTTAAATATAGATTAGTTGACGATAAAGAAAAGTATTTAACAGTCGCTACAACTAGACCTGAAACAATGTTTGGTGATACTTGTGTTGTCGTTAATCCAAATGATGATAGATATAAATCATATGTTGGTAAGAAAGTTATAAATCCTGCAAATGGAGATGAACTTCCTATTATTGCTGACGAATACGTTGACATTTCTTTTGGTACTGGTGCTATGAAATGTACACCAGCTCATGATCCTAATGATTTTATTATCGGACAAAAATATCATCAACCACACCCAGTTGTTATTAATATCGATGGAACAATGTCCAAAGATCTTAAAAAATACGGTGGCATGGATAGATTTGAATGTCGTGAAGTTTTAGTTAATGATATTAAAGAACATGACGACTTAATTAAAATTGAAGATATTAAACATGAAGTTGGACATAGTGAAAGAAGTGATGCTATTGTAGAACCTATTTTATCAAAACAATGGTTTGTTAAAATGAAGCCAATTGCTGAAAAAGTACTTGCTCATCAAAAGACTTCCGATAAAGTAAATTTTATTCCAAAACGTTTTGAAAAAGTTTTAACTAGATGGATGGAAAATTGTGAAGACTGGTGTATTTCAAGACAACTTTGGTGGGGACATCAAATTCCTGTTTACTACTCGAAATCAACTGGAAAACTACTAGTTTCCGACCATATGCCTGATAATTCTGGTGATTGGGTACAAGATGAAGATGTTTTTGATACTTGGTTCTCTAGTGCTTTATGGCCTTTTGCTACATTAGGATGGCCTGAAAAAACAGAAGATTTTGAAAGATATTATCCATTAGATACTTTAGTAACTGGCTACGATATTATTTTCTTCTGGGTCTCAAGAATGTATTTCCAAGGTTTAAATTTTACAGATCGCTCGCCATTTAAAAACGTTGTAATTCATGGACTTGTTAGAGATTCTAAAAACAGAAAAATGTCTAAATCTTTAGGAAATGGCGTTGATCCTATCGATATTATAGAAAAGTATGGCGTTGATAGTTTAAGATATTTCTTAGCTACAGCTGCTTCACCTGGTCAAGATATTCGTTATCAAGAGGAAAGAATTCAAGTAGCAAGTAATTATTTGAATAAAATTTGGAATAGTGCAAGATACATATTAATGTATATTCCTGAGGATTTTAAAACTTCTAAGATTGACACTAAAAAGTTAAATTTATTAGATAAATATATTTTATCCAAATTAGAAGCAACCATCAAAAAAGTAACTAAAGCAATGGATAAATATGACTATGGAATTGCTAGTAGTACTTTATATAATTTTGTTTATGATGATTTCTGTTCTTTCTATTTAGAAATGACAAAAGTTACATTACAAGATGAAAGTGCTGATAAAGATGTCACATTAAATGTTTTATTATATGTTTTAAAAGCAATAATAATGATGATTTACCCATTCTCACCATTTATTAGTGAAGAAATTTATTTACATTTACCAGGACATTTAGAAAGCATCATGCTCGATTCTTATCCTAAATATAGTAAAAAATATGCATTTAATGATATTGAAGAGATTAATTCTTTAAGAATTATTATTGAAAAAGTAAGAAATTATAAAGCTGAAAATAATTTAGCACCAAACGCTAGTTTATCTTTAACAATTTCTTCTGAATTAGATTTAACTCCTTTATTACCTTATTTAAAGAGATTTACATTCACAAATAATATAAATTTCTCACACGAGGCTAAAAAAGGTGTTACTAGTATTGTTTCTTCAAACTTCACTTTATATATAGAAGATAATATAAAAAAAGAAGAAGCGTTAGAAAAATTAAATAAACAAAAAGAAACTTTAGAAAAAGAAATTAAACGTAGCGAAGGAATGCTTAATAATAAGAACTTCTTAGAAAGAGCAAATAAAGCAAAAGTTGAAGAAGAAAAGAATAAATACGAAAATTATAAAAAGCAATTAAACGAAGTTATAAATAAAATTAATAATTTATAATTTATTACCCCCAATTTATACAAATACGATACTACTTGTATAATGAGGAGGTGAAATATGAGTAAAGTTTCTCTATCTGAATATGAACTCGATAATATTCGTGTAGGTGAAGGAATAACTTTAGCAGCTGTTATGGCTATTTTAGCTTTGTCTATCGTTATGACGCTTGTTTATAAAATGTATACAAGTAAAGAAGGCAAAACTACTATACCAGGTGGCTGGAGTTTTCAACGGAAGTAATGGCTCGAATAAATGATTTGCCTGAAGAAGATTGTCCAAGAGAAAAAGCTTTAAAAAAAGGTATCAAAAGTCTAACAAATAGTGAATTATTAGCATTAATTATTGGCTGTGGTACTAAAAAATTAAATGCTATTGAAGTTTCTCAAAATTTATTATTATCATGCGGAAATCTATCAAATATTTGCAATTTATCTATTTCTGAATTGAAAAAATTTGAAGGTATAAGCACAGTTAATTCATTAAAAATACTTGGAGCTTTAATGCTAGCTAATCGTCTTCAAGATGAATTAATGAAAAATTTATTTAAACCAACATACAATTCGCTAATAGTTTTTAAAAATTATATTCATTTATTTTTGAAAGAATCTAGTGAAATAATGTTTGCTATTTATTTTGATAGAAATAACGATGTTATCGAAGAAAAGATAATATCAAAAGGTAATGAAAATAACCTAAATTTCAATATAAAAGAAGTATTTAATTTTAAAGATTATCTTGTTAGGAAAATTCTTCTTATCCATAATCATTTATATGATTCTTGCCTACCATCTAATAATGATATTTTATCGACATTAGCTATTGAAAAAATAGCTAACGAGAAAGGAATAATATTATTAGATCATCTTATTATTTTTAAAGATAAATATTTTAGTTTTTTTGATAGTAAATTGTTAAGTAATAATTGACACAAAAGGTAAAATTTGGTAATATACGTATGTTGTAACTCAATATTTAGCTACAACCGCATAAAAAAGGTTCCTAAAATCATTAATTTGATTACCTTAATAGCGAGTAATTAATTAAATAAGGAGGATAGATATGTACGCTATAATTTTGTCTGGCGGTAAACAACTTAAAGTAGAAGTTGGTCAAAAAATTTATGTTGAAAAACTAAATGCTGAAGTAGGATCAACTTATACATTTAATGATGTTTTATTAATTGGTGATAAAGCAATTAAGACTGGCACACCTTTTATCGAAGGCGCAACAGTAACTGCTAAAGTTGAAAAACAAGGCTTAAGTAAGAAAATAGTTGTTTTTAAATACAAATCAAAAAACAATTATCGTAGAAAATATGGTCATAGACAACCATATACTTGTTTAACTATTGAAAGCATTAACGGCTAATGATTGAAATTATTTATAAAAATAATAACAATCACATTGAATTTTCTTCAAAAGGACATGCTGATTTCGATAAAATTGGAAAAGATATAATTTGTAGTGCAGTTAGTTCAATCATTATTGGTGGATTAAATGCAATTAAAGAAATTGATTCCTTCCAAATTAAAATTGAAAAAGGTGATGTAGAAGTTAAAAGTTTAAAACCTGTTTCAGAGCATGACAATATCGTTTTTGAAACAATGCTTATACAACTTAAAACAATTGAAGAGAATTATCCAAAAAATTTAAAAGTAATTAGAAGGGAGTAAGAATATGGAATTAAGATTTAAACTTGACATACAACTCTTCGCATCTCATAAAGGTGTTGGTAGTACTAAAAACGGCCGTGATAGTGCTGGTCGTAGATTAGGTGCTAAAAGAAGTGATGGACAATTCTGCAAAGCAGGTGCAATAATTTATCGTCAACGTGGAACAAGAATCTACCCTGGTGTTAATACCATGAGAGGTGGAGATGATACTATATTTGCTACAAAGGCTGGAATCGTTAAATACGAAAGAGTCGGCAAAAATAGAAAAAGAGTTTCTGTTTACGAATTAGAAAAGTAATTTTAAAGCCACCTGTTTAGGTGGTTTTCTTTTAAAGGTAAAATATGTTTATAGATCGAGCTATTATAGAAGTTAGAAGTGGAAAAGGCGGGAACGGCCGTATTGCTTTTAGACGTGAAAGATCTCGCCCAAAAGGTGGTCCAAGCGGAGGCAATGGTGGTCATGGTGGTAATGTCTTTTTACGTTGTTCAAGTAAAGTTGGCACACTTGTTAATTTTAAGCATAGCAAAACTTTTATAGCTTTAGATGGTGAAAACGGTGATATTAAAGATATGTATGGCCGTGCTGCACCCGATATTTATGTCGATTTACCAATAGGTACAGTCGTATTTTTAGAAGAAAACCATCAATTCGTTTGTGATTTAGACGAAGAAGGAAAAACTGTACTAATTTGTAAAGGCGGTAGAGGCGGAAGAGGCAACGCTGCTTTTAAATCTAATAGAAATAAAACACCAAAAATAGCTGAAAATGGACTTCCAGGTGAGAAAAAAAGACTTATTTTGGAACTTAAATTATTAGCTGATGTTGGTATTATTGGCTTTCCTAGTGTTGGAAAATCAACATTTATTAATTTAGTTAGTAATGTTAAAGCTGAAATTGGTGATTATGATTTTACTACTATAGTTCCAAATCTTGGTGTAGCTTATTTAAAAGATGGTTCAAGTTTTGTCTTAGCTGATATGCCTGGATTAATTAAAGGCGCACATTTAGGAAAAGGCTTGGGATTAATGTTTTTAAGACATATTGAAAGAACGAAAGTATTAATTCATATGGTTGATATGAGTGGAATCAGAGATCCTTATGAAGCTTATTGTGATATTCGAAATGAACTTAAAGAATATGGTATGCATTTAATCGATAGACCTGAAGTCATTGTTGCAAGTAAAATGGATGAAGATGGTGCCGTCGAAAGATTAAATAAATTTAAGAAACAAGTTAAAAAAGAAGTTATTCCTATTAGTTGTTTAACTAACGATAATCTAGATTTAGTTTTATATAAATGTAAAGATTTATTAGAAACAGCTATAACTTATCCAGTTTATGAAGAAAAAGATGAAGAAGTTGTTTATAACGCTAAAGAAGAAAGTGAACAAATTTTCTACATCGAAAAAGAAAAAGAACACACGTTTGTTATTAAGGGCGAACGAGTATTAAGGACATATTCTTTAATTAATATATCTACTGATGAAGGTATGATGAGATTAATAACATATCTTAATAAAATTGGTGTTGATGCAGAATTAAAGAAAATGAATGCTCAGGATGGAGATATTGTAAAAATCGCTGATTTTGAATTTGAATATTTTGAATAATTTCAAATAATTTAGACTCATATATTATGAGCAATGTTTAAATATTTAAAAGGATCTGTAACAGATATTAAAAAAGAATCTGTTACTTTAGAAATAAATAATTTAGGATTTGAATTACATCGATTGAATCGAGATAATTTTGAATTGAATAAAGACTTTAAAATTTATATTTGTGAGTCACTTTCTCTCGATAACGGATTTAATTTATATGGCTTTTTAGATATAAATGATTTAATTATGTTTAAAAAACTGATATTGGTTAATGGAATTGGATATAAAACTGCATTTCAGATTTTAAATAATGTTGAATCTATTTCTTTATTTAACTTAATATCTGAAAATAATTTAACTGAATTAAGAAAAATAAGTGGAATTGGTTCAAAAGCGAATATTTTGGTTTTAGAACTAAAAAACAAACTTAAAGAATTTAACATAAATATACTTAGATACGAAAATATTCATAAGGCTTTAAGAACTTTGGGCTATAAAGAAATATTAATTTCTAAAGCTATTAATTCATTAAAGCCTAATTTAGATGATGAAATTGCTTTAAAAGAAGCAATAAGGGTTATTTCAAATGGATAATTTAAATATTTTTAGACCACAAAGTCTAGATGAGTTCGTAGGTAATGAAAAAATAATAAAAATATTAAAAATTTATTTATTTTCAGCTAAAAAAAGAAATTGTCCGTTGGATCATATGCTACTATACGGACCTCCAGGTGTTGGTAAAACTAGTTTAGCTTATATTGTTGGAAATGAGCTTAATCAACATTTAGTAACAATTAATGCTCCAGTTTTAAAAACTGTAACTGATTTATTAAATCTAATTGTCACTATAAATGAAGGTGACATCTTATTTATTGATGAAATTCATCGAATTCCTAAAGAAGTCGAAGAAGTTCTTTATAGTGTAATTGAAGATTTTAGAATATCTATCAATTACAAAAGTAATGAAAATAATAAAGTAATTAATTTAAAGGTGCCACCTTTTACGTTGATCGGAGCTACTACATTAATTGGTAAAGTATCATTGCCATTAAGGGAAAGATTTCCGATTATATTTAAATTAAATTCGTATTCGATTAACGAATTAGTTAATATTATTAAAAATAATATTATAAAAATAGATTTAAATATTGATGAAGCTGGAATTATTGAAATTGCAAAAAGAAGTAGATACATTCCTCGTGTAGCTAATAATTATATAAGAAGAATATATGATTTTTCTTTATATTATAAAATTAAGAATTTAAATAAAGATTTTATAATTAAAAGATTTGTTGAATTAGAAATTGACGATTTAGGTTTAACTAATGATGATTATAATTTTATTAGAATCTTATATGAAGATTTTAATAATAAGCCAGTTTCTATCGATTCAATCGCATTAAAAATGAACGATAATAGTGAAAGTTTAATTGAACTTTGCGAACAGTTTTTACTTTTGATTAACATTGTAATAAGAACAAAACAAGGAAGAAAATTAACCAATTTTGGGAAACAAATTTATTTAGAAAGAATAAAAAAATAGTAATTTAAAATTTATTCGATGAACTCTAGCTTAAATATATAAATAAATGATTGTTAAAATACACAATTTATTGTAAAATATCAAAGATTGTTTAATACAATTTATAAATGTAATTTATAAAGGTGATTGTTTATGAAAAGATTTATTGGTTATCTAATGATGTGTATAAGTATATTAATATCTGTTTTTGTTGGATTTATTCCAACATTCTACAATGTTAATGCTAGTGGCGATTATGCAAGTGGTCGCGAATTTATTTATCAAATTAAAGCTAAAAGCTTACCAAGCAATAACATGAATTATATTAACGAAAATTCTGATTCTAAAACAGAAGAAGATTTGGTTAAAGATATTGATGATGTTTTAGATACTTTAAAAGACAGATTAAATAAAGCTGAAATTAGTAATCCTATTGTTGAAAAACTTGAAGGAAAAAATGTTAATGAAGAAAACGGAATTTATACAATTCGTGTAGCATATAAGGCACAATACGAGCAATTATATGATGCAATTAACAGTTATTTAACTTTTGATTGGAACTTAAGCGTTTCTATTATTCAAGATAATTATTCTCCAAGTCAAAATAATAGCGAAGGTAAAGCACAATTATTTAAAAGAGGAAAAGCTACATTAGATACAAGTAGTGGATCTCCTATTATCAAATTACCTTTAGCAAATCAATCATTCTTTTATGATAATATCTATAAAAAAGTTACTTCATCCTCAGAAGATACTTCAAATGCATTCAATTTTAAAGATTTAATGGTAAAAAATGAAGATACAACAACAGATGAAAATACTCCTGAAGATAAAGACTATATTTACATTGTTAATAACTGGGCAAACGAATATAACATTGAAAGCGCTGTAAGTAGTTCAACTTCATCAAGCTATTATTCTGAAGCTGTAAATAATGTTTTATACAAATTAAATACTAAATCTCCTTCAGATATATTTGAGGATTATGATGCAAATAATGAAAGCAAAGATGGATATAGTACTCTTTTAATTAAATATTCTGATTATTTACCAAGTTCATTAAATAGTGTCACTGATAAAGCAGTATTACAAAGACTTGTTTTAGCTTTATCAAAGATCGAATTAAATAAACTTAATTCAAATTCTATAGGATATGATATTGTATTACTTAATTCTACTTTCCCAACTACATCGACAACTACTAATGTAGTTCCAGCATTAGTTGAAAAATTAAAATCACATGGTAATTTGACACTCAATGCCTTATTATACGGAACAATTGCTGCATTTATATTAGTCGCTTTATTTATGACTTTAAATTATGGTTTACCTGCATTAGGAGGTTTCTCTCTTGTCAGTGCAACAACACTTTGTAGCGCAGCTTTATTGTCATTCTTCGGCGTTGAATTTAATATAGGAACAATTTTAGCTTTAATTACAGTCGCTGTAATTTCCATATTTAGTGTATGCATTTACTTTAATAAAGTAAAAGAAGCTTGTTATTCTGGTAAAGCTTTAAAGAAAGCAAATACAGAAGCTAGCAAAAAGACTCTTATTTATCATGTAGATATATCTCTTATTACTTTGATAGTTGGTGTTATTGGTTATTTATTTAATAATCCAATTATTATGTCAATTGGTGCTATTTTAATTGTTGGTGGATTATTAAACTTTATATTTAATGGCTTAGTTTTAAGAGGGTTATATTGGTTATTAGCTAACTCTTCATACATTGAAGAACATATAAACTTATTAAGAATAAGAAAAGATTTCATCCCTGATTTAAGTAAAGATGAAAAGCCAACTTATTTTGATGAATTCAAAAAAGCAAAAGTTACTAAGAAAAATACTATTATTACTAGTGTTATATTAGGCTTATTACTTGTCGGTAGTATTATTTCATTACCATTAACAACAGCTTTAAAAGGCAACGTTTATGGTGCAAATATTAGTGAGGCTCAAACTTCTCAAATTTACATTCAATATAATGTTGATGCAAACGATGAATCTAAGAATGGCTTTACAACAATAACTAATATTGAAGAAAACTTAATTAACAATATTGTTACTAAAAATAACGAAAAAGCATCTAAATTAAGTTATACAACTGGCAATACGAAAGTAATGTATTATACAACTACAATAGATGATAAAGGCAACAATCAATATACATTTACATACGTTATCAAATTAAATGCAATTTATGATGATAGTGCTAATTATTATTATGTTGCTGATGGAAGTACAAACATTCCTCAAACATTAGAAGCTAAAGGATTAGTTGATGTAGTCTCTGATATTATTAAAGATGGAACAATTAAAGATTCTGTAAGCAATGCTACTGTTTATTTAGGTACAAGTTATAACTATTCTGATGATTATTTAAATTATGATGCATTTATTTATATTGTAATTTCTATAGCAATTGCTTCCGCTTATATTTTATTAAGATATGGCTTTGGAAAATTTGTAATTTCTTTATTATTTGTAAGCGCAATTTCAACAATTTCCATTGGATTCTTCTCTATTTTACAAGTTGGATATGCAAGTACTAACACAATTGGATTAGTCTTAATTATTATGTTAGCTTACGGTTCATTATTATATTATTTCACAAAAGAAAAAGATTATTTAAAAGACAACCATTCTCAAATCTCTTCTTTAAATGATAAAGAGCAATTATTAAGCGAAATTCATGCTATAAGTAGATATCAATTACTTAATATATCTGGTATCAGTTTATTAGCAATTGTACCATTTATAATTTCACAATCATTTAAACAAACTATTATATTAATGGTTGTACTATCATTCTTCTTGATTATGTTAGGTTTGAATTCCTTATTAGATCTTAGTGAGCATGTATGTTTAATTACATGGGAAAGAACTAAGAGTAATTACCATAAGATGACTATTAAACATCAAGAAAAAATCGAAGAAAAGAATAAGAAGAATAAGAAAAAAGCAAAAGATACAAGTGATGGCCCACAAGAGGCAACATTTATTGGTATTAATGACTAAGAAAAAGGCGAAAGCCTTTTTTGTTTAAATATGAAGACATTTCTCAATAAATTATTAGAATATTATGGTATAACAGAGGCAGATTTTGATTTGCTTATTAACGAAGATGATAATTTACCTAGTTTTTTAAATTTCAATAAAATTGATGAAGCAAGTCTTTATTTAAAAGATAAAATTAAAAATAATGCTAAGATTTTGATTTATGGAGATTATGATTGTGATGGAATAATGGCTACCTCCATAATGTATTTAACATTAGAAAAATTAGGAATAAAACCTGGTTTTTATATACCTTTTAGGGAAAAAGATGGATATGGATTGACTATTGAAAACATTGATCGTTTTCATCAATTAAATTACGATTTAATAATTTTAGTCGATAATGGTATTTCCTTAACTAACGAAATAGATTATTTAAATAAATTAGGTATGGAAGCTTTAATTATAGACCATCATACGCCTAAAGATATTTTACCTAATGCAAAATATATAATTCATCCTAGCGTCTCTAATTTTGGCGATATCAATATGAGTGCAGGAGCTGTTTCTTTTTATTTTAGCGAAGCGTTGTTAGGATACACTGATCCATATTTATTATCTTTAGCTTCTATATCGATTTTAAGCGATGCAATGCCTATGATTGATTATAATAAAAAATTAGTAAAAAAAGGACTTGTTTATATTAATGAATATAAATTCCCTAATTTGTGCTTATTATTAGAAAAAAATGAAAATATTAATGAAATAGATTTATCAATGAATTTAGTTCCAAAAATTAATGCTATTGGAAGACTTATCAATGATAATAATTTATTCAATATAGTTAAATATTTTATAACTAAGGATTTAGTCAAAATAAAGGCATTAACTTTTTGGATTAATAGTGTCAATGAAAAAAGAAAAGAATTAGTAAAAGAAATATCAATTAATTTAGATGTAACAAATGATGATCCAATGATCATTGAAGTTATGGATATAAATGAAGGATTGACAGGACTAATTGCTAATAAGATTTTAAACGAACAAAATAAAGCAGCATTAATATTAATAGAAGAATTAGATAATAAAGATATATTAAAAGGTAGTATAAGAACTAAAGATGGATTTGATGTCATTAACGCTTTTAATAATATTAAAGATTTATTACTTTCTTATGGCGGACATAAAAATGCCGGTGGAATTAGATTTAAGAAAAAAAATTTAGAGATTGTTAAACAAAAATTATTTGAATACGCAATAGAACATCCATTTATTGAAACTGATAAAAAAATTATTAATATTGGACCTAATGAAGTTACTAATGAAAACTATAAATTATTAATAGTTTTTGCTCCTTTTGGGCAAGATAATCCGGTTCCTATTTTTGAACTTTCTAATTTTTATACCAAAGAACTAGTTTTTAGTCGAGATAGAAAACATATTATTACTCCCTTAGGAATTAACTCATCTTTAATATATTTTAATTTTGATAATAATCTTTTAAATTATAATTTTGTTAATTTTATCGGTACTTTTGAAGATAATTTGTTTAAAAATATACATAAAGCACAATTTAAAGTAATTTCATATTACAAAAATTAATTTTGTAGTAAAATATTTGTTATGGAAGAAATATTAAACGAAATTAATAAAGAGATTAAACCTAATGGTGGCTACAAAATGCATTCTTATCAAGATGTAAAAGCTAATTATTTAACTTACATTCATAATGAAGATAGCATTAAGCTAATTGATGATGCGTATAAATTTGTAGAAAAGAAACACGCAGGAATATTTAGAAAAAGTGGTGAGCCATATATTCACCATTTGCTTGAAGTAGCCTATATTTTAACAACTTTACAATGTGGTCCTACAACTATTGCAAGTGGCTTATTACATGACGTTGTTGAAGACACAGAGACTACAATAGATGATATAAATAGATTATTTGGACCAGAGTGTGCTCAAATAGTTGATGCTTTAACAAAAATTCAAAGATTAAAACTTTCTCATAGAACACAAGAAGAATTTGAAGCTGAAGATCGTAGAAAGATTTTTCTTGGTATGGCTAAGGATATCCGTGTTATTTTGATTAAATTAGCTGATCGTTTGCATAATATGCGAACTGTAGAAGCTTTAAAGCCAGAAAGACAACAAGCATTAGCTAAAGAAACTTTAGAAGTTTTTGCTCCAATTGCTCATCGTATTGGTGTTTATAGAATTGAAAGTGAATTAGAAGATTTGTCTTTAAAAATTCAAGAACCTCAAAAATATAACGAAATTTTAGATTTATTGAATAATAAAATTAAAAATAGAGGAAAGGCTCTTGAAACTTTAAAGAAAAAAATCGCTGATATTATTCTCAAAAATAATATTAATTTTGAAATCGAAAGTAGAGTTAAATCTATTTATTCGATTTATAAGAAAATGTACTTAAAAGGACATAGTTTTGATGAAATCTATGATGTTTTGGCATTACGTGTAATTACTGAAACAGAGATTAATTGTTATGAAATTTTAGGTTTAATCCATGCACAATTTAAGCCAATTCCAGGAAGATTTAAAGATTATATTGCTGTTCCTAAACCAAATATGTATCAATCTTTACATACATCAATTATTGCTGGCGATGGTAATATCTTTGAAGTTCAAATAAGAACTAAAGAAATGGATGAAGTAGCTGAAATTGGTATTGCTGCTCATTGGCGTTATAAAGAAGGCGAAAAGTATAATCCTAAAAAAGAACAACAAGAAATAGAAGAGAAACTACATTGGTTCAGAGATTTCGTTTCTATAAGTTCAGAAAGTAGTGATGAAACTGCTCAAGAATATATGAAACATTTGTCAAAGGATATATTTGAAGCTAATGTTTACGTGTTCACTCCAAAAGGTCGTGTTATTGATTTACCAGCTGGTTCAACACCTTTAGATTTTGCGTTTAGAATACATACAAAAGTTGGAGAACAAGCTGTTGGAGCTATTGTAAATAATATGCTCGTACCATTAAATACTGTATTAAAAACTGGTGATGTAGTTGATATTAAAACTTCTAAAACTTCCACTGGACCTAATGAAGGGTGGCTTAATATTGTAAAAACTAATTCAGCTAAAGCACGTATTAAAAAGTTTTTACAAAAGAAGAATAACGAATTATTGAGAGACGATAAAATCGCTAAAGGAAAGCAATCTTGTGTTGATTTCTTTAAGGATAGAGGAGTAGATGAAAAGGAAATGGAAAACTTATTATCTACTGAAAATGTACTAAAAAACTACCATTTTGATAATTTAGACGAATTATATATAGGTGTAAGCAATCATAATCCTAACCCTGCTTTGATATGTGATTTTTTAGGAATAAAAAGAAAAGAAACACAAAATTTGAACCTATCAAAGAAGGTTGCAATTAATAACGACAATTGCCCAGTATATGTAAAAGGAACTGGTTCAGGTTTAAAAATTAGCCTTGGAAATTGTTGTACTCCTATACCTGGAGATACTATAGTTGGGTATGTTACTAAAGGTATGGGAATTACAGTTCATAGAGCCGCATGTCCAAATTTAAAAAATGCTAAGAGTCGTTTGATTGATGTATATTGGAAAGATAATTTAGGAATAGCTGATTATCCAGTTGATATACAATTAGAATGCAATGATAGGCCTAATTTACTTGCTGATATTTTGTCAACCTTAAGCTCAAATAAGATCAAAGTTACAGAATTGAATGCTAAACTTCACCCAGAAAATTTAACATGCACGGTTTATTGTCAAATCTATGTTCCAGATTTAAATACTTTAAATAAGATATTCCAAACATTAAAAAATGTTCATGATATCTACGAAGTTAAAAGAAGAGTTCATTAAAAAAGTTGTTAGATGACATACATAAAGCAACAAATTATTAAAAAAATGACCACTTAGTCTTTATCACAAATTTTGTTGCATTAAAGTTGTCATAATTTTGCTTATTTTATTAAAATATGCTTAAATAAAGGTATAGCAAAAGGAAGTGTTATTTGAATATGACAATTCAATGCAACACTTGTAAAAGTTATAAATGGTTAG
>JALEXS010000002.1 GCA_022780025.1 Mollicutes bacterium
CTTCCTTTTGCTATACCTTTATTTAAGCATATTTTACGTAAATAAGCAAAATTATGACAACTTTAATGCAACAAAATTTGTGATAAAGACTAAATGGTCATTTTTTTAAAGATCTGTTGCTTTAAGTATGTCATCTAACAAAATAATCGATAATTAGCACATTAAAAGTATTTTTTACACTATTAAAATATATAATATTTTAAATATAGTTATAATTTTATTGCGTTGATATCTTATTTTTTTAAAAATATTAATTTTAAATTTCTTCGATAATTATACCAGTACTTGTAGTAACACTAGCTTCAAAATAATCTACAACAGTTCCATTTCCATCTAATAAGTCATAGGAATAATATAATTTTAAAGTATATTTATAATTAGTTTCTAATTCTCTAAATTTGCCTTCTTCTAAAGTTGTTGTTTCAGTTAAAGTACTACCTTTATAAAGTTCGGTTTTAATATAAGTTGCAGGAATTTTAAATTCCTCTTTAGCTATTTTAAAATAAATTGAATTAGCATCAGGAGAAACTGCATCAAAAAATACTCTAGGTGCTTGATATATTAAAGTTTCTACCCTTGTTGAACTGGTTTTAGTTTGGATTCCTGCTCCATCTTTTAAATCATAAGAATAATTATAATCTACATTATAAAAAGTATTTGAAAATAAATTATCAAATATATAAGAATCTTGCACTCTATCTTCTTTAATCGCTATTGAATTATTAACACTCTTTAATTCAATATAATTAAAATGAAAATTAGTTAGATCATAATAAATATGAGGTTTTATTTCTATTTTAGTTTCGCTAATATTGATTTCTTCTAACTTAACTATTGGGTTATTAACTATTTTTGTATGAACACTTTTTATCAATTCATCTTTATAATCTTTAGTTAGATGCTTAAAAGAAATTTTTAAAATATACTGATGATTAGATAATAAATTAGTAAAATTACCAGTTTTCTTATTAGTTTCCTCAACTATTTCATTATTTTCTTTATTGATAAGTTTAATCGATTCAAGTTCAGATTCTTCATCTAATTCAAGATTGTATGATATCGTATCGTTAGTACTAGTAAGTTGTTCAATTTTTCCTAAAGAATTAGTTGTAACATTTTTATTAAAAAGAATATGATCTATTTCTCCTTTTTCATCATAAAAATTAGATTTAATAGAGCCTATTAATGTGTAAGATGTTTTTGGTTTTAATTCAGTAAAAGAAAATTCATTTTTTGTTTTAATTTCTTTTATAATTTCTTCATTTTGCTTAATTGTTAAAGAAATAAATTTATCTTTTAATAAATTATAAGTATCATTTGTAATTTCTAAGTTACCTTTTATTGATGTTGATGAAAATGTCATATTATTAATATTTACACTTGGGATAGAATCATTTAAAACATCGACCTTAGTATTAATATCAGTTAAAGTTACATAGTTTTCTTTATTCTTTTCATTAATATAAGTAAATCCATTAACATTGAATGTATTTTCTCCTAAATTTAAAATTGAGGAATTGAATTTAATTATTACTTTCTTATTAGTGGATTCTTCGTGAAAAACATCTTTTTGATAAAAATTATCATTTATCTTAAATGAAGAAATTGGATAATTATAAGAATTGTCTAAATAAGCGAATAAATAATATTCCCTATTTTTAATAAAAATATCAGTACTTGAATTCTCATCTAGAGATTCTCTAAAGAGAATTTTAGAAAAATTAGGAACTGATAATGGCTTCTTTTCTTTAGACTTCGAATAGAAAAATCCTGCTGTAATAGCTAGCGAAATAACGGTTACAATTCCTAAAAACCCTGCAAAACCCGCATAAAAATATTTCTTTTGATTTTGCTTAGTAATTTTCTGGTAATTATTTGGTATAAGATTAGTCTCATTATTAACCAAAAATAATTCTTCATAATTGAGATTATAACAATTACATAAAGTAATAAATTCCTCAATAGAAGGTTGTGTTTTATCAAGTTCAAAATCAGATAATCTTTGAATAGATATTTTTATTTTTTTAGATAACTCTTTTAAAGTTAATTTTGATTTTTCTCTATAATATGCTAAATTTTTATGAATATTATCAATATTATATTTATTAAAATCTAATGTAACTTCTTCATTAGTGATATTTTTATTAAAAAAATCATCAATGCTTATTTTTAGAGAGTAGCATAAATCTAAAACAATTGATAAAGGAATTTTAGTTTTATCGTTTTCATAATTAGATAAACATTGTGGAGTAATATGTAAAAAATTACTCAATTCAGCTTGAGTAAGCCTAAGAATAATTCTTCTTGTTTTTATAAATTCACCAAATTTCATATTAATTATTATCTATTTTAAATCAATTCAAGTAAAATTGCCATTTTTAATCAATTCATTGAGTGTTTCATTTTTTCATTGATATGTTAAAAAATGGCAAGCCTCTAACATAAAAGCGGAGGTAAAAATTTATGACCAAAACATGTATAGTTCTTTATATTTATGATTTATTAAAAAAGAATGGAAAATTTAAATTAGAGGATATCGAAACAAAATTTAATTGTTCAAAAAGGACAGCTGCTAGATATATGGCAGAATTAAGAAAGTATTTTATAACATTCAATGTTCCATACAAAGTTGAATATGTAATTAAAGATAGAACATTTAAATTAAAAAATATTAAATAAATACAATATTAGATAATATAAAAAAGATACCTCAATTTGATATGTACCCAGTTTCCTGGACAAGTTAATTGGATTATATCATAAGGCCAACATGGATGCTTCCCTAAACTTAGCCGGAGGCATCCATTTTGTTTTACCTTTAATCCTCTTGTTGTTGTAATAATCGATATATTCTGCAATTGCTTGT
>JALEXS010000024.1 GCA_022780025.1 Mollicutes bacterium
AATGCGCTGGTTTCTAGTTCCTGAAAAAGTAATGAATTCTCCATTTTTATACTTGGTTACGCAATCGAACTTGAATTCCCATGTATATTTCATAAAAAAATACCCCTTTCCTAATGTCTAGGATTTGGGGTACCTTTCATTTAGAGATGTTTTTATTTTATTTATTGATATTTATTTCAATTCCAAGCATCGAAATATTGCACACATGGAATTTATAATTTTGTAATGTATTTAAATAGTTTAATAAATCATTTACATTTTTTGTATCAACTATAAACATAAAACTATTAGTTGCTTCAGTATTTAAAGTTGTCAATGCAACATTTCTATTAAATTGACTTTTATAAACATTTGCTTCTAAATAATTCTTATATTTATTATATGCTAAAAATCCACCAATCTCATAATTTGACATATTAATAGCATCAAAAATTTTAGTAGTTATATCGTTATCAGTGTAAGCTTCTAATAAAGTTCTTACTCTTCTTTTTTCTTCAAAATAATGAGTAATAACTAGTTTTTCATAATTTTGTAAAGGAGAATAAGGTCCAAATAAATATGGGAAACTATATTGATAATTAATATTACTTAAAGAATTGACATGCATCAAATTTTTAACTCTAAAATAAACATCATATAAGCTCTTTAAATATCCATTATTTTGTTCTTTAGATAAAGCTTCACCATCAATAAATCTAACAAAAGCAAAACGATCTAAATTTTTAGTAATTGATTTAGATTCAACTTTATTACCTTCAATATTTAAATAAGAAATACCATCTTGGAAGAAAGCATTAACATAAAGTAAAGACACAGTTTTTTCAAAATATACATTATATATTTTATGAACAATTGAAGACATTAAAATAGTATCCATCTTTAATTCATATAAAATATTTAAAGATTCAATAAAATTAATTAAAAAATTAAGTTCATAACCTTCATTATGTTTAATTGTTGAATGACAAGAAAAACTAATACCATCAAAATCTGTTAACAAATTACGTTCTTTTAAATTTAAAATTAAATAATTTAAGCAACTTATTAAAGACTTTTCATCTTTATATTTCTTATCACTAATATTAAATTTAGTCTTTTCTTTATCTTCATAAATTAAAACAATATCATCTTTATATTTAGATGCTATCGATTGAAAATAAAGTTCTTTAATATTACAACAAACAATACTTCCTTCATTAAAATCACTAAATTTACCTAACATTAAAAAAGGTGTATGTGATGTAATCACTACATTGTTATTTTTAATATGTGAAGTTTTCATAATATTTCTCTCACTCATCTTTTTATAATTATAATATAAAAATATGATTTCTTAAAGGTTGAATATAATATTCTTTATTGAGATATTATTCGATACTAATGTTTTAAATTATCATTAGTATCGAATAAATAATTACTTAATTATTAAGCAGCATCAGCTAAACTTGGCATAATCATAAAATAATAAGTTCCATAATTATAGTCAATATCACTTTCAAATGATACGGTAATTTCTTTACCATTAACTACTTTAGTAGCTGAATATGTACCCCATTTATCTTGAGTAGCTTCACTATATCCTTCTCTTACTAAGATCTTTTTATAACTTTCACAAAGTGCTTCACCTTCTTCACTTCCACTTAAATTATCATATTGGAATTGTAAATCACCCATTGCAGCATCAACAAATAAAGAAATTACGGAGTGATTATCTTCAGTTGTAGGAATAGCTTTTAATAAAGTTTCATCGTTATTAAATACTTCAAGAACTTCAGAATAATAAGGATGTGATTTAAATATATCAACCCAAGTTAAACCAGCAATTGTGTCTTTTACTTTACTAGTATCAATAAGATTAGCTTGTTTTCCGAAATCAGTATAAGTTTCAATTGTTCTAGCACTAGCAGTATGTGCTCCAGCAGGGACAAAATTATTAAAAACAACGCTTTCATCAGTAATTTTAATACTTAAATCAGTAACTTCTGCACCATATAAAGTTGAGAATACATAAGTTAAATCATATCCATTATAATAACGGTCATGATTTAAAGTATATGTATCACCATTTTTATCAAAGAATAATGAAGAAATTTCAAATGATGGTAAATAACTTCCAGGAAATTCATATTCTTCACTTCCGTTTTTATAATAATTATCTCCAATTTTAGCGACTTGTTGACCTTTTCCGTTAGATTTATAAATGGCTGCTTGTGTATTTAATCCACCATCAGCATAATAAGTTTCATAAGTCATTGCTTCAGGAGTTGCATAAACTACACCACTTGCTCCTTTTTGAACTTCATCTTTACCAAAAACGCCTTTTTCAGTAGTTAAAGCACCTTTCCAGTTATATGTTTGAAGTTTTTTCATAGCACTTGCAAAAGTAGCATCTTCTTCACCAGTTAAAGGTTCTGTACTTAAAACTGCTTTTTCACCTTTAGGAATTGCATTAAACGTACCATTAAAACTTATATCAGTAACAACTTTAATTCCCATAATATCTTCTGTTGTTTGTTTATAAACACCGGCAATAGTTGCTAAATCTCCATCACTATTTACACCAAGCTTAAGTTGATCTATTTCATAACCACTCATGCCATAAAAAGATACACTAAAATTGTTTATTGTTTCTTTTGAAAGATTCTCAAAATTAACTTTATATTGTCCTTCACTTTCTAAGGTAAGATCTTCAACTTTTAATCCTTTAAATCCATTATCAAAACCTAAAGACTCCCATTTATAAGCTTCTCCAGTACTAGTATTTTGGATGACTTCAGTTCTAACTACGTTATCAAGTCCTAAAGTAACACTAACAACACTATCAGTTCCTTCTATTTCTTTATGAGAATATGTAGTGTTATAAGCCATATTTCCTTTAGTAACTTGACCAGTTGTTTCATCTTTAGTTGCTTCATATTCAACATAACTTGTATAATCAGGCATTACAGATAAATCTGTAACATGATTTGTTACTGTTACATCCTCACCCCATTGCTCTGATGTTTCGAAATTTAAAGTCGCTCTATAACCTTCAGTTAATACTCTTAAAATTTTTTGTTCAGTAGGTTCAGCGGGGTCTTTACTTGGTTCAGTTCCACACGAAGCTAAAACAACTGCAGAAAGTGCTAATACCATATATCTTTTTTTCATAATTTTTCCTCCATTGATAGATGAAATTATAGTAGCCTATATAAAAAAATAAAGAAATTAAAAAAATTTGAAAAAAATTATAATGCGTTTTAAAATAATTAGATTGTACAAATTAGAATAATAATTAAATTAATATAGAGGCGAAAAAATTTTAATAAATGCTCGATATATTTTCTTAAAAAATCCTTCTTTTCTATTTGATTTATTTATACATTCAGATTGAGAAATCATTTCTAATATATCATCTCTTATTAAAGGTATATTGCTATTTTTATAAAATAAAACATCATTTTCAAAATGAAGATAAAATGAACGATAATCAAAATTAACTGTTCCAGTTAAACAATATTCATCATCAACAACCATACACTTTAGATGGTTAAAACCAGGTGTATATTCATAAATCTCAATCCCATTTAAAATTAATCTTGCATAATAACTTCTAGTAGCGCTATAAATTAATTTTTTATCTGGGATGCCTGGAGTAATAATTTTAACATCAACTCCACTTTTACTCGCAATAGCTAAAGCATCAAGCAACTCTTCATCAGGTATTAAATATGGGGTAGATATATAAATATATTTTTTTGCTTTATTTATCAATTGTAAAGTAGCATTATGACATGTTTCTTCATTATCAAAAGGAACATCTCCAAAAGGTTGCATAAATCCATCATTTTTAATCTCATGATTTACTAAATCTTTATTAGCATCAAACATATATTTTTCATGCTCTAATTTATCTTTATGAGCTATGTTCCAATTACTAATAAATAAATTAGTTAAACCATTTGTAGCTTCACCATCAATTTTAAAACAATTATCTTTCCATAAACCAAATCTAGTAATTTTATTTATATATTCATCAGCAATATTAATACCACCGCTAAAAGATGTAACTCCATCAATTACTAATATTTTTCTATGATCTCGATTATTTTGTCTTATATCCATAAAAGGGCGGCATCTATTAAAAGCAATACACTTGATTCCATCGTTAATAGCTTGTTTATAAAAGAAAGCCTTAACTTTAAAAACACTTCCGAAATCATCATAAATTAATCGAACATCAACACCTTCTTTAGCTTTTTGCTTCAAGATTTCATAAATTGAATCAAAGAAAATACCATGATCAATAATAAAATATTCCATAAATATGAATCTTTTAGCTTTTTTTAATGCTTCAAGAATTGGTTCAAACGCATAATCTCCTAAAGTGTAATATTCCATTGAACTATTTTTATAAGCACTACTATGCCCATTTAAATAAATATAGTTAAATACTCGATAAGCATTTTCATCAATATTTTTAATTTCGTTTAATGTATTGGAACAATCAGTAAGACCTTTATCTAGTTCACTATTAATTTTATTAAATCTTAACTTAACCATTCTTTTGGTCGTAATTTTATCAGCATATAATAAATATAAAATAATTCCGCCGAGAGGAAATAAATTAATGACAACAAGCCAAGAAATCTTAAATCCTGATTCAACATTTGTATTAGCTATAAAAATACTGCATAAAATATTTAAAAAACCAGTAATAAAAACTACTATCCATAAATATTTATATAGAGGTAAAACAATAATTCCAACAATTAAACCTATAAAAGCTAATGTTTCCAAACAAAACATTAATAAAACCAAATAAAATCTAATATGAGGCTTTGCTTTCTTTTCTCTTTTCATATTATTTATCTCCGTTTAATTTATGTACAGTTTGATAAAATTCCTCATAATTATCAACATTGATTGATAAATCTTTAAGCTTTTCTTTAGAATTATGACCATTTGTATATAAAATAGGATACATATTCAAATTATTAGCGACTTCAAAATCATGAACTGTATCGCCAATCATTATACATTTTTTTGGATCTATATTATTATTTTCAAGATATTCACGACCATATTCTAATTTACCTTTAGCGTGAGTATCGTTGCTCGCACATATTCCATCAAATAGATTAGAAATATCAAAATAATTTAATTGGTCCATCAATAAATTCTTTTCACTAGCAGTTAATATATATAATTTATATCCTTCTTTTTTAAGTTTAGTTAATATTTCTTTAACATCTTTAGCTAAATTAGTTTCCTTTTTCCAACGAGAATTATAAGTATCTATAAAATAAACACTCGCCTTATGAAAAGAATCACCAGGAAATTTAAAACCTAGCTTTTCATAATAGCCTTTTACTGGAAATCCAAAAACTTCTCTATATTTATCTATAGAAATATGTTCAATGTTATTTTGATCCATTAATTCTAATAATAAATTATAAGATAATTTTAAATCATCTAAAATTGTTCCATTAAAATCAAAAAATATATATTCGTACTTTTTCATTTATTTATCCTTAAATTGATTTAGAAAACGTTTTAAATCTTCATCACTAATATCATCAATAACTTCATCAATTGAATTTTCTAAAGTAAATTTGTTATCAATATAATTAGAAATATATGTTTTAATAAGAAGCGATCTTTGATAATCTTTATAAACAAAATATTTATAAATTCTAATTAAATAGTCGAGATTTGCAAGGTTTTCGCTTAAAATAGGCTGTTTTTCTTCTTTATTAATCAATGGTTCTTTTATAGGTTCTTCAGTTAAAGTATTATCTTCTTCTTTTAAAGAATCTAATTTTTCTTCTTCATTTATATTGTTTTCAATTTCTTCTACTTTCTCGTTAGTTTCTTCATTATTTACTAAAGTTGAAGTAGTATCATCAACTAAAGGCTCACTAAAAATTTTATCATATTCACTTTTTTCTATAATATAATCTTTACTTGCGCCACAAAATTCACAGTATTCATTAGAATCTAATTCATGACCACAATTTAAACAATAATACTTTTCTTTATTTTTCTTTTCGATAGTTTCTTCTATTTCAATAATATTTGAAGAATCGCTACCACAAAAAGGACATATATTGTTATTATCAATTATTTGACCGCAAATTTTACATTTATACATAGTTGTTAACCATTTTTATGAGATAATGCACTTTCTATATCTGCTACTTCTTTTATAATTTGGCCACTTAAATTATAACTTCCATCTTCAGTAACCAAAACGTCATCTTCAATTCTTACACCAATTCCTAATTCTTTGAAATATAAACCTGGTTCATCACTAATGATATTTCCAGGAACTAAAGGTAATTCTCTTAAACTAGGATCATGAGTATCAAGACCAATATGGTGAGATATATTATGGAAATAATAATTTCCAATTTCTTCTTCACTATTAATTAATCCAGCTTTTACACATTCTTTTGCCATATAATCAATGGTAATTTGTTGTAATTCAGCAATAGTAATTCCAGGTTTAATAGATTTTATAACTAATTTATTAGCACCTAAAACAATAGAATAAATTGTTTTTTGTAATGGACTAAATTTACCACTAATAGGATATGTACGAGAAATATCAGCGCAATATAAGTTATTTTGGCACCCTAAATCAAATAAAATTAAATCATTTTCTTGGAGTTTACATAATGGAGTCATGTAATGTAAACAAGTTGCGTTTACTCCACTTGCGCAAATTGTTGGGAATGATAATTCACTATAATCATAGTCTTGAATAGTATAGTAAAATAAACTTGATAATTGATATTCATATTTGCCAGGTTGAAGAGCTTTCATAAGCTTTTTCAAACCAATATTAGTTTTAGAAATTGCTTCTTTAAATTCTTCAATTTCTCCTGAACTTTTTACCATTCTTAATCTTATAATTTCTGTATAAACATCAATTAATTCTTTATTAGGATAATTTAAAGATAATGTTGAAGCTACATCATTTGTTGAAGTTTCAGGACCAACTTTATTTTCTTTTTCTAAATCCATATAAATATAATCAATTCTATCTAATGGATTTGTATTATTTAATATCATTTCTAATTGTGCATCAAAAGTTGGGCTAAATAAAATATTAGAAATACCACTTAAAGTTCTAGCTTCATTAGGTGTAATTCTTCTTCCTGTCCATTTTTCTTTTAATTCACTATATTCATTTATAAATAAATATTCTTTAATAATTCCATCTAATTTAGTAACAAGAAGAATACTATTTTCTTGTTTGATGTTTGTTAAATAATAGAAGTTTCTATTGACGATAAATTCGAAGTCTTCATCTGCACTTCTTTTTTTAGCTACGCCACTATAAAGTACTAATACGGAACTATCTTTAAGTTTAGAATAAAGCTTTTCTCTTCTTTCTATAAATTCACTAACTTTAATCATTTGAGTTCTCCTTTAATAATTCATTAATTACATTTTTAAATTCTGGAACATCTAATGTTTCTACGTTTCCTTCATCAATTTCCCTGCTATTACCAACTATAATTGGTAATTTTGCAAGTACCTTTATACCTTTATCAGCAATACTTTCTTCAATATCGCTCTTTCCATATAAATAAATTTTTTCTTTGCAATTTGGGCAAATTAAATAAGACATATTTTCAACAACACCGAGGATTTTAATGTTCATCATTTTAGCCATATTAATAGCTTTATTGACAATCATATTGACTAAATCTTGAGGTGAAGTAACAATTACAATTTCATCAATTGGAATTTGTTGGAAAACAGTAAGAGTTACATCTCCTGTTCCTGGTGGCATATCGATTAATAAATAATCTAATTCTTCCCATAAAACATCTGTATAAAATTGTCTAACTAAATTAGAAATTAATGAGCCTCTCCAAATAATTGGATCATCTTCATTTTTTAATAACATATTACTTGATATTATTTTAATTCCCGTGTCAGTGATTGCTGGAAAAATTAAAGATTCTCCATCACCTTCAGCTTGTTCATGTATATTAAAAGATTTAGGAATTGAAGGTCCGGTAACATCGCCATCTAAAATACCTACTTTAAATCCGAGTTTATTTAAATTACTAGCAAGTAAACTAGTAACAAATGATTTACCAACTCCACCTTTTCCACTAACTACTCCAATAATATGTTTGATGTGACTAAAATTATTCGTTTGAAACTTTTCAATTCTATTAGAACAATCCTTATTACATTCACTACAATTATGATTACAATCTGACATACTTACTCCTTTTTACTTAAACATTTATTTTTTGAAACAATATATATCTTTTTATAAAACATTTCTTCTAGATTATCTTTAAAATCTAGATCTGCCAAAAAATCAATTTCTATTTTATCATTAAATTCGATATGTTTTATAACAAAATGCCTACTTTTTAAAAAATATTTAAATTGATTAATAAAATCATACTCGCATCTTACTTTATATTCATACATTTCGACTAATTCGATTTTTTTTGCATTATCTATAGCCATTTTAGAAGCTTCAACATATGTTCTTAATAATCTTCCACTGCCAAGTAATGTGCCACCGAAATATCTAACAACGAAAACAGCAGTATTTATTAGATTACTTTTTTCAATTACATTCAAAATAGGTTTTCCAGCAGTTCCGGAAGGCTCGCCATCATCACTAAATTTTTTATTTTCACCAATAACGTAGGCGTAGCAAATATGTCTAGCTTTTTGATGTTCTTTTTTTAATAAATCATAAAATTGTTCAAATTCTTCAATTGTAGAAACTTTATAGGCATAAGCTATAAATTTACTTCTTTCTACTTCAATAGTTCTATAAATATTTTCATTTAATTCTAGCAACATTACATTTTTCCTTTATAATATTATATATTATAAAGTGTGAATATACATATGAAAGAACTTAAGAAATGCAAAAAGTGTGGATTATTAATTGAAAAAGATAAAGATGTCTGTCCTTTTTGCAAAACTAACCAAAATATAGAACCTGTTATAGAAAATAATGATAAAAAAGAAAGTATTAAATTAGAGTATCTTTCAAGAAGTAAGGGATTAGCTTTATCAAATCTAAAAGAAATAGCATTATTCCTTTTAGGTACAATAGGATTAATTTTAATACAATTAATTGCGATAGGTATTACCACTTTAGCTTGTGGAAAAGATTTTTTAACTACTACTAAAGGTAATGCAATTGTTATAATTTCTACTTATTGTATTTTATTTTCTTTAATGATTTTGGTTCTTTTTAAAGA
Organism: Mollicutes bacterium; assembly: GCA_022780025.1. GTDB lineage: Bacteria > Bacillota_I > Bacilli_A > RFN20 > CAG-826 > Onthovivens. Next base: position 9,234 of record JALEXS010000024.1, read on the forward strand.
TAATATTAAAATTTTATTAGATTTTAAAAATTCTAAATTGAATTTATTGTGGGGATTTTTAATGGGCATAGGAATCATTATTATATCTTTTTTATATAATTTTTTAGTATCTTTAGCAGGTAAGGGTAGCAACGATAATCAAGAAAATATTGTATCTATTGTAAATTTATATCCAGTTGCTGCAGTTCTAGTTTTTGGAATTTTAGGCCCGATCTGTGAGGAATTTACTTATAGATTAGGGTTTTTCTCTGTTTTAAAAAAGGTTAATAAATATTTAGCTTATGTAGTTGTTGCTGTATTTTTTGGTTTTATACATTTTAATGCATCTTCAGAAGATTTAATAAATGAATTAATCAATTTACCTAACTATATAATTGCTGGTGTTGCATTATGTTTTACTTACGATATGTTTGGGCTACCTGCAAGTATAACCGCTCATGTTTTAAATAACCTAGTCGGAGTAATTCAAATATTATTATTAAAATTATTATGATGAACGACAAAAAATTATTTTTATCAAATACTACTTTAAAAATCATCGCTCTTGTAGCAATGACTTTTGATCATATTGGAATATTTTTAGGAGATTTATCAAATCCTATTGTTTTAATTTTAAGAATTATAGGAAGAATATCTTTTCCTTTATATTTATTTTTATTAACTGAAGGTTTAAAACACACTCATAATAAATGGCATTATTTATTAAAATTAGGGATTATGGCCATTATTATTTATTTTGGAATATTCATTATAAATAGTCCGTTAATAAAAGTTGGTTCTAAGTTCTCTTTGGATAGAGTTGGAAATATATTTCTTGAATTATTTTTATATGCACTTACTTATATTTTATTTACTTTACCTAATAAAAAAATAAAATTCTTAGGTATAATACCTATTTTAGTTATTATTACTTCTTCCATTATAAAATTTTTATCAATTTCCACTTTTGGTTATGTTAAATATCATTTTACATATGATGGATTATACATTCAGTATGATATTCTAGGTTTATTATTATTTGGTGGAATATTCTTATGCCAGTATTTATATAATTCTTATTGTAGGAAAACATTAAAAAGTGGTGATTTATTTTTAAGTTATCAAAATAGTAACAATTATCTATTTTATAAAGATATTTTCATCTCTTTTTATATAGTTTTATTAAGTATTATTTTTTATGTAGTTGAAAAAGTGACTTTCAACCAATTTATAAACTCATTTATAAATTTAGGAATGACTAGTTACATTATTTTATCCATTCCTTTTATAATTCTTTACAATGGAAAACTTGGTTACACAAACAAAATAATTAAAAATGCATTTTATTTGTATTATCCAATTCACATTGTAATAATATTCTTAATATTTTATTTAATATCATTGAAATAGGAGGAACAAATATGCTTGTAAAATTAAATAACGAAAAAGAATTTGAAGAATTAATTAAAAATAATCAAACTGTTATAGTAGATTTTAGCGCTACTTGGTGTGGACCATGCAGAATGCTTAAACCTATTTTTGAAGAAACTAGCGAAGAAATAACTGATACTACTTTTATTAGTGTAGATGTTGATGACTTTAATAGATTAGCAGCAATTTATAACATTAGAAGTGTACCAACTTTAATTGGCTTTAAAAACGGAAATGTTGTTAAAATTTCTGTCGGTTCTTTACCAAAAGATAGTTTAGTCAACTTTATTAACCAAGTCAAAAACGCTTAATCATCATACTGATTAGATTTTTCATACTTAGCTTAAAAATATATTGATTAGTTTAATCGCTTTTAATATAATATTTAAGCACGCAGGTGTAGTTCAGTGGTAGAACATTAGCCTTCCAAGCTAATTATGCGGGTTCGATTCCCGTCACCTGCTCCAGAATTTGAAAAATTATCTTGAATATTAATATATGAAATCAATCTAAAAGATTGATTTTTTTCTTTATAAATAAACTCATTTTTATTATATTCAAATTGAAAAACGTTTTAAGCTTTAATAAAATATTTTTGGCACAAATAAGCGAGATTTTTATGAAAATTGTATTAGCATCATCAAATGAACATAAAGTTAAAGAATTTAACGAAATGGTTAAAGATCATGACATCACTTTTGTTTCTTTAAAAGATATTGATTTTAAAGGTGAAATCGAGGAAAACGGCAAAACCTTTGAAGAAAATTCATTAATAAAAGCAAAAGCAGTTGCTGCTCAGACAAAAGAAATAGTTCTTGCCGATGATACAGGTATAGAAATTGAAGCTTTAGGAGAACATTTCCCTGGTATTTATAGTCATAGATTTGCTGATTCAAATGGTGGTCCTTTAAAAACTAACGAATTATTAATCAAAAAAGTTCCAGGATCTAAAGCACAATTCACTTGTGTTTTAACTGTTATGAATCTTGAGGATAAACCTCTTGTTTTTAAAGGAGAATTTAAGGGCAAGATTTCAAATAAACTAGTCAATCCAGACGCTTTTGGATACGATCCAATATTTATTCCAGATGGTTATGACCAACCAGTAGCATATTATGGTGATGAATTAAAAAATGCTATCTCTCATAGATCGATAGCATTTAATAAATTTATACAATATTTAAAAGATCACAAATTAATTATTTCTTAATGTTCTTTTTAAGTAGATGTCTATAAACTCCAAATAAAATTAATGAAGCAACAACTAGTATTAATCCAACAATAAGAATTGGTAGTTTTGCTATTTTAATAAAAGTAAATAATAAAATGACTCCAGTTACACCGACAACAGCAATAATTGGTAAGAATATTTTTGAGTATGCAATACCTTTTTCGTTTCTAATAGTTAATGATAAATCAGAAACAGTTTCATCATCATTATCAACTTTATTAGTTCCAAGTATTTCTTCTTCTCCATCTTTTAATTGAATATCGCCGAAGTGATTAACATTATAAATTTTATTCAATCTTGCATTAGTTTCTTTTAAAATTTCTTCTTCATTTTCTTCAAAACTAGGATCATCTTCTTTATAAGAATCTAATTCTTTTTTATCCATTAAAGTTTGAGCATTTTTCAAAAATATTATTAAATCTTTAATATCTTTTAGAGCCGAAATATATCCATTAAAATAATTTTTACAAATAAAAGCACCGTTAGAAACAAGTCTAGAATCAACTTGGTTATAATAAAATCTTATTAAATTTAACATTTCAGTAGTAAAATCTAAGAAAATTGTGGTATTTTCAAGGTTCAAATAAATATCATAACTATCGATTATTTTTTCAACTTCATTAAAATTTGTTTTATCAAGTTTTGATAATGATGCCTTAGCTAAACATATACCAACAATTGAAGGCATATCGTTTGGTTTAATTTCAAGTGAGTCTTCATATAATTCGATTGCTCTTTCATAAGAATGTAAACGATACAAACACATGTATCCATTATTTTGAAGCTCTTTATATTTTTGAATAGTTTTTTGCTTGCCGGTATTAATATCAAATGTTTGGCCGCAAGCTTCACATGTTACTTCTTTAGCATACTTGCTAACTTCATTAATTTTTTCACAATTTGGACATATAATTTTCATAATATAAAAATAATACTATAAATTTGTTCTAATAACAAAAAGTTTATGTCCTTGATATTCAATAAAAGCATTTTAATTTAATTAATTGAATTTCAAATTCTATAAAAATATTCAAGTTCTGCAAGGTTTTATCTCTTTTTATCATTAAAAATTAAAGATGAAAATATAAAAGATAAAAATGAAATAATTACTGTAAAACAAGTTATACCTAATATTGAAAGAATTGGAAAAGAATAATCAAGAGCAAGATTAAGCGATTTTGCTATTATTTTATTTAAAAATATCGAAAGTACAATCATTGTTAAAGAACTAGATATTAAGCCCAAAAATACATATGAAATATTTTTAAAAATTAATAATTTAGATATATTTTTTCTATTAAATCCTAAAATATGTAATGTCTTAAACACTTTCGTTTCTTCTTCAAAATTGATTGTGTTAATTGTAAACAATAATAAAAGTGTAGAAACTGCTGATAAAGTCATAAAGCCAAGCAAGGTATAATTTACATAATTGAAAATAGTTGTTACATTTTCTTCTATAGGAGAATATGGATCTAATATTTCATATTCTTTTATTTTCTTATTAATTTTATCTATCTCTTCTTTTGATGGTTTATTTTCAAATTCATAAATTATCGCATTCGGAATTAAATTAAATGCACTGATTTCAAATAAATCTCTAAACAAATAGATAGAAAAATCTTTATTTTGATAAATAAGGTATTGATTTGAATTAATAACACCTTTAACTTTTAGTTTAATAGTTCTAAATTTATTAAAATATTCATCGCTATCTTCAGCTTGTTCTATATTTATCGCCATAAATAATTCATTGCCATTGATATTACCACGTAAGATTTCAAATAATCCTTTAGATATATAAATTTCGTTATATTTTAAATCATCAATTTTAATATTTTTTTCTAATTTAATATTTTTAAATTTAACATTTGTATTAAATACATCCAAAGCATGTCCTTTACAAATATCTTGTTTAAACTCTAAATTCTCATAATCTTCTTTTTTAATTTTTTCTAAATTATTAAGAGTTTTATAAAATACTTTTTCATTTAACGAAAAATATGTTGGTAAAACAAAGCCATTAAAAATATTATTACCATAATTCATATATCCTAGATTAGTTGAATAATAATAGTATTTAAATTTGTTATTTATTTCATAAACATCATTTATAATACTTGTTTCAAATATGTCGTTTAAAGAACTAAATATGAAAATTCTATTTGAAAAACATTGTTCTCCTACCGTGCAACTTGTCGGCGAGTAAATATAGGAGTCACATTCACAAATTATGTTCTTTAATTCATTATCTCTACTTATTTTGTTAATTAAGGTTGTTTGAAATATTTTACTTTTGATATAGTACACTTTTTTCATAATCCAAGGAAATTTAGATATTTCATTAAAATTATTAGTAGTTGGGAATCTCATCATTGTTTCAAAAACATGTTTATTAAATAGTGGATTATTATGTAAAATTTTCATTTGCGTAGATAAATACACACCTTTAATTTTAAATATTTGTTCATCATAATAATTCCAAGAATCATTTTGAACTTTTAATGTAATTAAGAAGTTATTGTTTTCTATATATTCACCTAAAGATTCAAAACTTTTGACTATTTTTAATATCGAACATATTTTTTCCATATGTTTATAATTGATAGATAAAACAATTTCATCATTATCAAGTTGCAAATTCTTTTGCTTCGGATATAAGTTATTAATATTAATTTTATCTTTATCGATATGAATAAACTCATTAACCATAGAAGCTGTCATGCCATCGATTATTTTATCTTCAAATTCATTAATTATATAAAAACTATTCAAATCTTTAAAAAAAGAATTAAAGTTCACTAAATACTTACATCCATAATAATCGATATCTCTTTTATATTTTGTTGATATTTTATTTACCATCGTTTCGCTTGTGGCATAAGGGGTTATATTATCTATTGTATTTTTCCTTCTTAATATCAAAGAATTATTATCAATAATATTTGAAAAAGTTTGTTTTATTCCTTTAGATAAATTGCTACTTATATACAAAGTAAGTCCTAGGCATAATAACGAAAAAGAAAAAACAAAATTTGATAACATAAAATATAATTTTTTCGATCTAAAATAATTTTTAATATTGTTTAAAATAAATTTAAAATTTAAATTAGACTCACTATTATTATTTGTTTTCGAAATCATTAAAAAATTATTGTTATTTTTATTCAGTGTTATGCATTTCTTGTTTTTAATAAATTTTTGATTTTTAAAAAAATATATGAAATCCCTGTGAACCCCAAAATTAAAACTTAATTATTGGAGGTTAGCTTTATGAAGATTTCTTTAGAAAAAAAGAGGGAAATTATTTTGGTTGAACACTTGGAATATCACATTCCTTTGTGTTATTTGGCAAGAAAATATGG
>JALEXS010000026.1 GCA_022780025.1 Mollicutes bacterium
AATGCGCTGGTTTCTAGTTCCTGAAAAAGTAATGAATTCTCCATTTTTATACTTGGTTACGCAATCGAACTTGAATTCCCATGTATATTTCATAAAAAAATACCCCTTTCCTAATGTCTAGGATTTGGGGTACCTTTCAATGCAGACTTTTTTTCAAATAATTAGAGTTCTTTAACCCAAAGGCCGTGTAAGTTACAGTATTCGTAAACTTTTAAAGCCTTTTGATCTTTGATGTTAAAATAAGCAATTGGTTCTTCACCAGGTTTGAAATTAACTCTTCTAACTTCTTTATCTGTAACAAGAATTACAAATTGAATGTAATGATTATCTAACATTGGGTGAATTGTACTTCCTACTTGAACTTTAAGTTCATCACCATTAATTGTAACTTCTGGGACATGTTTTTCTAAAGCTGCATCTACTGAATTAGGTTTTAATTCTTGCATTACTTCTCCACAACAAACTGTAGCTGTATCATGTGTATTAACTAACTCTTCAATTATTTTTCCACACACTTTACAACGAAATAACTTTATATCGTTCATATATTTTTCCTCCATACATTAATTATATTACTATTTTGTGTTTAATGAAAATAAAATGCTTTATAATGTTTTTATGATTGATACATATGATCAAATAGTAGAAGAATTAAAACAGGCTTCTAAGATAGATAAGCCGTTTTTTAATAATATTTATAATAGTAAATATTTGAGTTTAGGTACTTCTATAATTGATATTAAAAAAATAGCTAAAAAATATCTTAATTACGAACATAAGGATTTGAAATTAGAATATATAGAATCAATAATTTATTATTTTTATTTAAATTTATTGAAAAATAAGGCTGATATTAATAGCCAAATTAAATTTATATTTAATAATTATCAATATCTTGATAGTTGGGTTGTAGTTGATACCACATATCAACAATTGATCAATATAACTTTTGATGAGATTAAAATGTTACTTAATTCTGATTTTGAATTTGTTAAAAGATATGGAATTGTAGCAATGTTACCTTTGATCAAAGATTATAATAATTTAAATATGATATTTTCATTACTTAAAAATAGTAAATTTTATTATGTTAATATGGCTACTGGGTGGCTTATTTCATATGGATTTATATATTATTTTAATGAAACGTATCAATATTGTTTGAATTGTAATTTAGATATAAATATTTTAAAAATTGCTATTCAAAAAGGAATCGATTCTTTTAGAGTTAGTAACGAAAATAAAATTAAACTAAAGGAGTTAAGAAGTAAAATAAAACATAAGATTGTTTGCTAAAAGTATATTAAAAAAGTATAATTTAAGAGAGGTAAAATTATGATAAAAAAATTAGAAGTTTGCGAAAATACTTATTATGTTGGCGGAAGCGATAGAAGATTAGCTTTATTTGAAAATATTTATCCTTTAACTAATGGAGCTAGTTACAATTCATATTTAATTTTAGATGAAAAAACATGTTTAATTGGTGGCGTAGATTCATCAGTTATAGACTTTTCTTTAAAAAGAATAAAAGAAACTTTGGATGGTAAAGAATTAGATTATTTTGTTATTCAACATATGGAGCCAGATCACTCAGCATCTATTGTTAAATTAATAAATTTATATCCAAAGGTTACAATTGTTTTAAGTCAAAAAGCATTAGATATGCTTAGAAATTTCAATGAAGGTTTACTTGTTGAAAATATCATGACTGTAAAAGAATTTGATAAATTAAATTTAGGTAAACATATATTGACATTTATTAATACTCCAATGGTTCACTGGCCAGAAGTAATAATGACTTACGATATGTATACAAAAACACTTTTTAGTGCTGATGCTTTTGGAACTTTTGGAGCTCTTTCTGGAAATTTGTTTGCAGAACGCAGCTCTTTTGAAAAATATTATGAAGATGAAGCTAGAAGATATTATACAAATATCGTAGGAAAATATGGACCACAAGTTTTAAGTGCTTTAGATAAAGCATCTACAATTGACATAGCAAACATCTTCCCATTACATGGACCATTATGGAATAAAGACCTTACTTATATATTAAATTTATATACAAAATGGGCAAGTTATACTCCTGAAGTAGAAGGCGCTTTAATAGTTTATGGATCAGTTTACGGGAGCTCAGAAATAGCAGCAAATTTAATTGCAGATGATTTAGCTTTATTAGGTGTTAAAAATATCGCAATGTATGATGCAAGTAAAACTGATAAATCATATTTAATAGCTGAAGCATTTAAATATTCTCATTTAATTGTTGTAAGTTCTACATACAATATGGGTATTTTTACACCAGTTGAAGAATTTTTATTAGATTTAAAATATCATAATTTACAAAATAGAAAATTTAGCGTTGTTGAAAACGGTAGCTGGGCACCAAATAGTGGAAAATTAATAATAGATATTCTTTCTAACTTAAAAGGATTTGAAATGATAGGTGAAAAAGTTACTTTTAAGAGTAGTGTTAAAAAAGAAAATGTTGAACAATTAGATAATTTATCAAAATTAATTGCTGATACTATTAAAACTGAAAAACCAACATCCAATCCTTTATTTAATCTTACTTATGGATTATTTGTTTTATCTAGCAAATTAGGCGAAAAACAAAATGGTTGTATTATTAATACAGTTACTCAAGTAGCTAGTATGCCAGATCGAATAATGTTCTGTGTTAATAAAAATAATTATTCAGCAGACATAATTAAAGAAACTAAAAAGTGCAATATATCAGTTCTTACTGAAAGTGCAACCTTTGCTTTATTTAAGAGATTTGGCTTTCAAAGCGGTAGAGATGTTAATAAATTTGACGGATTTAATGATTATGCTATTGCTAATAACGGCATAGCCTATATTACTAAAAGTTCAAATGCTTATTTCTCACTAAAAGTTATTGATATTATAGATTTAGGAACACATTATGGCTTTATAGCTACAATTGATGATTCGAAAGTTTTATCAACTGAAAAGAGTGTTACATATAGTTATTATATGAATTATATAAAACCAGCTGTTAAGAAAGATACTAGTAAAAAAACTGGTTGGATTTGTAAAATTTGTGGATATATTTATGAAGGTGAAAATTTACCTGCTGATTTTATCTGTCCTATTTGCAAGCATGGTGCAAGCGATTTTGAAAGGATTAAGTAAAAATGGAAAAACTCTCTTTTAATAAATATCAAGAAGAAGCTTATGAATTAATAAGCGAAGATGGCAGGAAAGATTTAATACTAAATGGAGTTTTAGGACTTGCTGGTGAAAGCGGCGAATGTTGTGATATCGTTAAAAAATATAAATTCCAAGGTCATGACTTAGATAAGACTCATATATTAGATGAACTCGGCGATGTTTTATGGTATATCGCTGAAACTGCAAGTGGTTTAGGAGTTACTTTAGAAGAAGTTGCTCAATTCAACTTAGATAAATTACATAATCGTTATAAAAAAGGTTTTACTAAAGAAGAATCAATGAATAGACACGAAAACGAGTATAAATAAAAATGAAATATATCTTAGCAATCGATCAAGGAACAACATCATCAAGAGCACTTATATTTGATAAAAATGGCAACTTAATTTTTAAATCTCAACAAGAACTTAAATGTTATTTTCCTAAGGAGGGTTGGGTTGAACAAGATGCTTTAGATATTTGGCTTAGTGTATTGAATGTTATTAATGATCTTTTTGCTAAGAATAATTTAACTTATGATGATATAGCATCAGTTGGAATTACAAATCAAAGAGAAACAACTATTATTTGGGATAAAAAAACAGGAATGCCTGTATATAATGCTATAGTTTGGCAATCAAGACAATCTGTAAGTTATTGTGAAAGTTGGGATGAATATAAAGATTTAATTCATTCAAAAACTGGATTAATTTTAAATCCTTATTTTAGTGCTTCAAAAATTAGATTCATTTTAGACCATATAGAAAACGGACAAGAAAGAGCAGAAAAAGGCGAATTAATGTTTGGAACTGTTGATTCTTGGCTAGTCTATAAATTAACTAAAGGAAAAGTTCATAAAACAGATATAACAAATGCTAGTAGAACAATGTTTTATAACATAAACACTTTAGAATACGATGATGAATTATTAAAAATATTTAATATTCCAAAATGTATATTACCTGAAGTATGTCCATGTAATGATTTCTTTGGCTATGCAACATTTTTAAATGATAAATTAAAAATCCATGCTATAGCAGGTGATCAACAAGCTGCATTGTTTGGTCAAAATTGTTTTGAAATCGGTGAAAGTAAATCTACTTATGGCACCGGATGCTTTATGTTAGTTAATATTGGCGATAAGCCTATTTTTTCAAATAATGGATTAATTACAACAGTCGGTTGGCAAATAGGAAATAAAGTCACTTATGCTCTTGAAGGTAGTGTATTTATGGGTGGAGCAACAATTCAATGGCTTAGAGACCAACTAGGTTTAATTAAAGATGCAAAAGATACAGCTCGATATGCTTTAAGAGCTAAACATGATTTAGGAGTTTATGTTGTTCCAGCATTTGTTGGACTTGGTGCTCCATATTGGGATGATGAATGTAAAGGAGCAATTTTTGGTCTTACTAGAGGAACAACAAAGGATCATTTAGTAAGAGCAACATTAAATTCTATAGCTTATCAAGTTAAAGATATATTTGCAGCTATTGAAGATGAAACTAAAATTAATATTACTGCTCTTAAAGTTGATGGTGGTGCAACTGCAAATGAATATCTTATGCAGTTCCAATCCGACATATTAAGAATTAATATTACACTTCCTAAATGCTTAGAAACAACTGCGTTAGGAGTAGCTTATTTAGCAGGCTTAGGATGTGGATTTTATAATGACTTAAATGAAATTAAGTACATTCATAGATGTGATGAAAAATATACTCCACAAATGGACATCGAAAAAGTAAATAAGAAACTTGCTTATTGGAAAAAAGCAATCGAAGTTACGAGGATGTTTAAATGATAAATCTAAACAACATTTTAGAAAATAATAATTGTGTTGTTGTATCTTTTAATGAATTAAAACCTTACTTTATTAACAAAAAGTCTGCAAATCCCTCATTAAATTTTAAATTTTTATCAATTAACGAAATTAAAAAGAACACATTTGGAGTAAGTAATGAATGTGCTATAAAACTAGGTTTAGATAATTTTGGTTATGATTATCCAACCATTAAGACTTTTTTGAATTACATTAAAAGTGGTATTAATATTGAAGTAAATGAGGATATTAATAAATATTATGATTTATTAATACAGAATAATTTTTTATTAGTAGAAAAAGATTATAAATTAATTTTTAAAAATAAATTGGTTCTATTTCTAGGTTTTGAAAAAGATGATATTGAGATTAATCATTTAATAAATGAACTTGAAATTACTAATTTTAAATTTATAAAATTATCTGAAATTTTTGATAAAAAGGATATAGTCGTTAGAAAATATCTTCGTGTAGATGAAGAAATACATGATGTTTTTATAAGAATTATTGATTTGCTTAATAGTGGCGAAAAAGTATCAAATATTCAAATTGTAACTGATTTTAATAGGAATTATTTTTATTTAAATTTATACTCAAAATTGCTTAAATTGGAATTAAATTTTAAAGATAGAGATAGTTTATATGAAACTAAAATTGCTAAAATTATCGAAAAGAATATTGATTCATTAACTGAAGAAAATATTAAAATGTATGATGATGGAAGTGATGAATACAATTTAATTATAAAGCATTTATCATTTTATAATTTTTATAATTTGTCTAATAAGTATGTCAATTATAAAGCAATTTTAAGCGATGTTTTGCTTAGTAGTTTTATTGATTCAGAAGGTGTTGTAGTTACAAATAAATTTAATTTTGATGTTGATAAGCATACATTTTTGATAGGATTTGATGATTCATTTTTTTCAAAAATAGCTAAGAATAACGAGTTTTTTGATGATAAAATCAAGATATTAAATAATCTAAATTCTTCAGAAATTGTAAATAGAGAAAATAATGAACTACTATTACATTACTTAATGGCTATGAATAAATTAGAACTTTATTATGGCGAATCCGATGGAGAAAATAAAGAAGAAATATCTTATTATTTGTCAATAATTTATCCAAATTCTAATGATTATAATAATCATATTATTGATAGATTATTTTATAATTATGACTACAATGAAAGTATAGCTTTGTGTTATTATTCTTATTATTATGAGCTAGCGAAACAATATAAAGAACGAACAACTTTTTATTATATGTATGATCAAAGTATTAGTAAAATGTTGACTAGATATGATAACCAATATAAAGGTATTAATAATAGAACAAATAAGTATTATAAAATTTCATATACTCAACTAAATGAGTTCTTTTCATGCCCTTTTAAATTTTATGCTGACCGAGTTTTAGGAATTAATAATTTTGAAGATAATTTTTATTTAAATGCAGGTAATTTTATTCATGAAATAATGGAAAAAGTTTATGATAAAGACTTTGATTTTGATAAAGCATTTGAAACTTTATTGATGGAGCAAAAAGATAAATTTGATAAACTTGAGTTACTATATTTAGATAAATTAAAAATTAGTGCCAAAATTATTACAGATAGATTAATAGCGGAAAAAGAAAATTCTTCTATTTTTAAAACTTATAGCGAAAAAGAATTTAATATACCTGTAAATGATAAATATATTTTAAATGGAAAAGTTGATTCTATTTTGATAGCTGAAAATAACGAACGAAAAACTCTTCAAATTATCGATTATAAAACTGGTGAAACTGAATTAAATTTAAGCAAAAATATTTATGGATTAGGATTACAACTTCCTATCTATTCTTATCTTCTTGAAAAAGATGAAGAATTTAAAGATATAAATATTCAAGGGATATATTATATAAATTTCATATCAAAAATTTTATTTGATTATGATAATGATCAAATTGACACAATAAAAAGGAAATTTTTAAAGAGCGGTGCTTTTACTAATTCAGTAGATGATATTAAATTATTTGAACCAAAAATTATTGATTATTTAGAATCAAAAACTATTGATAAACTGAGCATTAATAAAGATGGAGAGATTAAAAAAGCAACAATTTTTGATTTTTCTAGGCCTATAAAAATAATGAATGAAATATATCCATGTTTGATAGATCAAAATATAAAAATTTTTATAGATTATATTGAGAATAATAAGTATCCAATTTCTCCATTTTATGATAGCGAGACTAATAATTCATTTTCTTGTAGATTTTGTGATTATAAGGATTTATGTTTTGTAAATAAAAAGAATAGACGTATAAAAGAAACACTTGAAGCTATACATGCAAACGAAGAAGGAAGCAAATAATATGAAGCGAACAGAAAATCAATTAAAGGCGATTCAATCAACTGGTAATGTTATAGTTTCTGCTGGAGCTGGTAGTGGAAAGACTAGTGTTTTGACTGAGCGTATTTATTATAATATTAAAAAAGGCGTAAAGATTGACGAATTATTAGTATTAACTTTTACTGTTACAGCAGCAGAAGAAATGAAAGTTCGTATAAAAAAAGAACTTCAAAAAGATGAATCTACTAAAGATTTGGTGCCTTTAATAGATAGTGCAAATATATCAACTTTCGACTCTTATTTTCTTTATTTAGTTAAAAAATATTCTAGTTTATTACACCTACCAAGCAATATAGAAAATATCCCAGATGATGTAATTTTGATAAAAAAATATCAAGTTCTGCAGGGTATTTTAAAGAAAAAGTATGAAAATCCAGATCCTACATTTATAAAAATTATACATAATTATTGTCATAAAAATGATGATAAACTATTCAAATTTATTATTGAAATTTCTAAGGTTGTTTCCTCTTTTAAAGAACCAGATAAATTCTTAGATTCATACTATGAAAATTATTTATCAGATGAAGCAATTGAAAGCTTTGTTACAAATTACATTGACAAAATTATTATTAATACAAAAAATGAAGTTTTACGTTTATTAAGAAAATCAAGTTGTGATAAATTTATTGATCTCGTTAATAATTATTTCGTATATTGTAATGGATTTACGTGCTTAAAAGATTTTATAGATGTAGATTTAGAGACAACCCCAACTTTAGCTACATATTTAAAAAAGATTCCTGATGAAGAAAAGGAATTAGAAAAATCTATACGTGAATTAATTTATGGAGTTGTAAATAAAATCAAACTTTACGATATAAATAAATTATATGAAGTTGACTTGAAAAATAATCAAGAGATAATCCCATATATTTTAAATATTGTAAGAGAATTAGAAGTCGAAATTAATAAATTTAAAGCCCAAAAAGGTTTCTTTACTTTTAATGATATTGCCTTTAAAGCTTATAATTTATTAATAGATTTTCCAGAAGTTAGAGAATCTATCAAAAATAAATTAAAACTTATCATGATAGATGAATATCAAGATACATCAATTTTCCAAGAAGAATTTATTAATTTAATAAGTAATAATAATGTATTTGTAGTTGGTGATGTAAAACAATCTATATATGGATTTAGAGATGCAAATCCTAAGCAATTTATTGATAAGTATCAATCATATAGTAATAAAATAGGTGGTACTGCAATAAATATGAATGAAAATTTTAGAAGTAGACCAGAAATAAATGATGCTGTAAATGAATTATTTTCAGTAATAATGGATATAAATCATGGCGGTGCTAATTATAAATTAGAGCACCTTATTAAAACTGGAAACGAAAAATATGCTACAGAGCTAAAATCAAAAGATGAACACGGGATTTTTGTGATGCCGTTTGATTGTGAAAAACAAGATAAAGATTCTGAAATTGATTTAACTATTGAAGATATTAAAAAAAGAATTACAAATAAAATGCAGGTAGCTAGTTATGATCCAAAGCTTGATAAAGTTATCTTAAGAGATATTAAATACAAAGATATTACATTATTAGTATCTAAATCTACTGATTTTAAGATGTTTGAAGATAAATTTGCTGAAGCTGGAATTCCATTAAACGCAGTTTATGATGAAGATTTGAAAGAAGATGCTTCAATTATTGTATTAATAAACATTTTAAAAATGATTAATTTAATTATTTCTAACACTGATGATAATGCAACTATGAAACATTGCTTTTTCAGTATAGCTAGAAGTTTCTTATTTGCTTATAGTGATCAAAAATTATATGACATTTCTCAAAATGATTTTAGAAAAGATCCACTTTATATAAAGATATATAATTTTGCTATAGAAAATAGAAATTGCTTACTTAGTAAATTATATATGAATGTTATATTAGAATTTGATTTTATAGGTAAACTTTCTAGATTAGGAAACGCAATTAATAAGCTTCAATATTTAAAAGTTTTTTATAATAGAACGTTGATTATGGATAAATTAGATTATGAATTAAATGATTTTATC
The DNA here is from genome assembly GCA_022780025.1 of Mollicutes bacterium. GTDB lineage: Bacteria > Bacillota_I > Bacilli_A > RFN20 > CAG-826 > Onthovivens. The sequence continues at coordinate 9,428 of JALEXS010000026.1, forward strand.
CTTTATTTAGAAAAACTCGATGAGTTAGATATAAAAATGGAATCAAGAAAAACAAGTGATGCTCAAAATGCAGTTACTTTAACTACTATTCATAAATCAAAAGGTCTTGAATATAACGTAGTATATTTACCTTTAATATTTTCTAAATCTGGTGGCAATGATAATATTTCTCCATTTTTTGTCGATTCTAAATTTGGATTCTTTTTACCATCTCTTTATGAGCTTGATTTTACTTCCAAATCCATCTTAAATAAATCATTACATAAAATGTTTTACGATGATTATTGTGAACTTAATACATATGATGAAAAAATGAGATTGTTATATGTTGCTCTAACTAGAGCAAAAGAAGATGTTATTATTCCTTATGGAAGTTATTATCATACTAAAATTGATAATAATTTTGATGCCCCAGTTAGCGAAATAATTGAAAATAGTAAAAATATTGGCGAGATTTTATTTGCTTCTAAAATAAATTATCCAATTAGTAGTTATTTTAATAAGGAAATTATAGAAATAGAGGAAAATGAAACTCTTGAAAATATACCTCAATTCACAATTAAAGATTTTAATTATAATTTTCCTAAGGCTAGTAAACATAAAGCTAGTAAAGATTTAGCAAGTGATTTCAATATGGATAATTTAAGATATGGTACACATATTCACTTATTGATGGAAAGCATTGATTTTATTAATAAAGATACTTCTTTAATCACTGATATTCATGATAGAAAGATTATTGATAAAGTTTTAACAAATGATATTTTTAATAATTTAAAAGATGCAAAAATTTATAAAGAATATGAATTTTATGATGATATTAATGAAATCCACGGTGTTATTGATTTATTTATTGAACATAATAATTTTATAGATATAATTGATTACAAATTAAAAAATCTTGATGATGATGCGTATAAAGATCAATTAACTATTTATAAGAATTATCTTGAAAGAAAGTTTTCAAAAAAATGTAATATGTATTTATTATCAATATTAAATAATGAGTTGAGGAAGATTTATGAATAAAGATTATAAGAATTTATTAGATATATATAGTAAAGAAAAGGCAGAACTTAAAGCTGCTTTAATGGAAAAAGCAAATTGGATTAACAATAAATTTTATATTGAAGGTAATATTAATAAAGTAATTAAAAATGATGGATTAGAACATTATCCTTTTTTAGAAGCTTTATATGGTGGCAATTTATTATTTAATAATGTTACAGTTGATGAAACTATTTTCAAGCCTGAAGAAGTGTTATATATAAAACATGAAGCAATGGATTTAAGAGAATTAGTATTAGACAATGATATTACTTTTAATAAAAGTGATTTTGTAATTGAGGTTGATTTTAATAAATTAGAATTAAGTAATTACTATAATTTATTTCCAAATTTTTATCATATGTTAGATAAAAAAGACGTTGATATAGATTTAACTAAAACTGACTTTGTAGAAATAATAAAGTGCCTTATTTTAGGAAAAACCTCGCAGAATAAGGTTATTTTAGATAAAATTGCATTAGTTAATGATATGTTATATGCACCAATTTTATCTAAAATTTATTATAAAGAGACTATTGATAAAGATTTATTAGAGTCATTAAAAGAGATTGGAAATAAATTTAATGTTGAGGTGGTGAAGTATGAAAAACACAATTTATGATAAAGAGACCTTCTTAAAGGTAATCAAAATTCTTAATGTACCAAGTTATTTAGACTTAGATTTTTTCTATGATGTTTATCAAGCAGTTAGTGAAACAATTATTAATGTAATGAATTCTACTGAAGGTTATAGTTTTACTCCTTTAAATCCAGTCACTGTTATTTTATACATCTTAAATGAATATGTTTATTCAACAATGAAAATTGATAAGAGTAAAATACATGAGCTTTCTAATGATGATAAATTTTCTACTGGTTTAGCTTCTACATGTGCTGATAAATATATTACAAATGAACAATTAAGTTATAAATCACAATCATATTTAAATAGATTTACACCTAGTGTTTCAACTTTATCTTTATATTTAAATTTTATTTTAAGAAGTCTTGAATCTATTAAAAGTAATAATCAATATGCGATTTTAATTAGCGACATGCTTAAAAAAGCTTTTTCAATGGGGAAATGTATATTAAATCTATTAATTGATGGATTTGAAACTGAAGCGTTTTCTACATGGAGAACACTTCACGAAAATGAATGTATATTAGCGTGTTTAATTCAAAATGGAGAAGATATTTTTAGAGCTTATTTTAGACATATAACATATGCTTTAGCGTATCGAAAGCAAATTACTGATAAAGAAGAAACTGATAAAATATTTGAAGAAATTAAAGCAAATATGAAAAAATATGATTTAAAGAGCAAAGACATGAAAAAATACATTGAATACGGTTATTTATTTGCTATTCCAAATATTCAATTAAATGCTGACTTTAAATTAAATTTTAGAGATGGTGTCGAAAAATTAGCTGGATTATCTAATTATTCGAAAGTCTACGAAATGAGCAGTGAAATATCACATAGTTCGCCTTTACTTTTATATTCCAAAAAAGAATATTATTACGCAATTACGATTATAAATTTATATGAGTCTTTCTTTAGATTAGAAAACGTTTTTGATCAATATTATAAAAAGTATGTAAACGAAAATATATTTCAACAATATGAAATATTAAAAGCCACCTATTTAAGGCAGCTACATTATATTTATCAAGATTTATTAACTAAATTTAATTTTGAAAAAGAAAGCGAAGAGGAAAAATAATTATTTAGTTACTTTTCCATCTCTATAACAATTTCCTCCGATGAATTCTCTTAAAATAGAGTTACATGGAATCCATTTTTCATCGATTTCTTTAAAGTATTTACAAAGTCTAATAAGTCTTTCAGCTTCAGGGAAGTAGCGATTTTCAACTTCGATTTTGGATAATAATGGAATAGCATATTTTTTAAGAACGCATAATTCATAATTTAAGAAGCTATCAAAAACATAATCAGCGTCTTCTTGTGTATTGTAAATCCATTTAAATTCGCCTTTTCTAACATTAGGCCACATTGAGAAAGTTTCTTCAGCGCTTGCATTACGATATTTGAAATCACGAACAATTCTTCTTAATAATCTAATATCAGTAATTGAAATTGGATTTTCTCTATCAATATTGATTTGAGCTTGAGGAGAAATATAAATTTTGAATTTCAACATCTTAGGAATTAAAGAAGTAGTTTTTTCGTTTAATGCATGAATACCTTCAACAACTATTGGATCTTTTGGTCCTATTTTTAATGTTCTACCTGGGATACGGCGATTTGTTTTAAAGTCAAACATTGGGAGAGTGACTGTTTTTTCATCAAGTAAATCAACAATGTCTTGGTTAAATTGATCGATATCAAGAGCATCAATTGCTTCAAAATCAGGCGTTCCATCTTCACCTAAAGGAACATTTTCACGTGTTTTATAATAATCATCTAAAGAGATACGAATTGGATGGATACCTCTAGATTCAAGTTCCATAACTAAACGATCACTGAAAGTAGTTTTTCCACTACTACTAGGACCTGCAATACAAATTAATCTAATGTTATCTATACGATCTTCAATTCTTTGACCTAATTCACATAACATACGATTTTGTTTATTTTCACAAATATTAATAGTTTCGATTGCGTCTGTATTTTTAATAGAAGAGTTAATAGCACTAACTGAATCCATGCTAACTAAATTGCCCCAATATTGAGCATCAAATAAAGCGCTTGAGAAAGTAGGTTCATCTTTAAAAGGAGGAATTTCGCCATTTAATTCACTACGTGGATATGAAATAAGTAATCCAGGAGAATAAACTCTTAAGATAAACTTAGTTAAATAGCCAGTTGATGGAACCATACGTCCAAACATATAGTTGTAATAATCACCACATTTATAGAAGTGAACTGATTTTTCAGGTCTATATTTTACAACTTTGGCTTTATCATCCATACCAAATTTTTTATACATTTGAAGAGCTTTATCTTTATCAACAATTAATCTTTCAAATGGTAAATCTTGTTCGACTAATTCACGCATTTTTTCGTTAATTGAAGAAACCATATTTACATTTATCAATCTATTTTTATTTAAAACTTGTGCAAATATTGATCTTGATACGCTATAAGTAAGTTTAAATTTTAGATTTGGATATAAAATATGGCAAGCCATACAGAATAAATAGCGGATAGAATTTTCATATATTCCCATAGCACTTGAACTTTTTAATGTTAAGAGCTTAATATTTGCATCAGAATCAACTATGTAATCTAGATCTCTAGTACGATTGTTAACTCTAGCACAAATTATTGATTTATCACCATTAGTGATATCAGAAAGTTTAATTTTTTTGTCAAAAAAAACTTCTTTTCCATCTATGTTAAGATTTATTCCCATGATTTGTGTCCTCCACTAGTTCAAATATTTTAACATAGAGAAAGCAACTACTCAATTGTTTATTAGAACCAAATATGCTAACTTAATATTAGCGTCGGAGGTGATGTTAATGATTAATTATATAATCCTTATAATATGTATTTTATGTTTAGTTATTTTGATTGTCTCTATGATAATAATTATTAAAAATAAAAATTCTTTAAATAAATCTAATGATATTAACTCAATTAATCAAAATAATAATATGAATAATGTTGTTTCCGAGATTGGTAAAATTAATGGAAAGATTGAGAGTATCTCTGAAAATATTAAAAAAGATAATGAGATAGTGATTGCTACAAAATTTAGAGAAATTACTGAATCTAATAGCAAATTCTCAGAAAAATTAACTCAAGACATTAATACATTAAAAGATGGTTTAGATCACAAGATTGATAATAAGTTTATAAATTTAACACAACTTTTAAAAGATAATATTGATGACATTAATTCGAAATTAAAAACAAATCTTGGCGATGGATTTGCTGCTAATTCAGAATCTTTAAAAGAGGTTACAACTGCTTTAATTAAAATAACTGAATCACAAAAGAATTTAGATAATTTAAATAAAGAGGTAAGTGATTTAAATAATATATTAAATAACACGCAAGCTAGAGGAAAATATGGGGAAGCTATATTAGGTGATATTTTATATCAAGTATTTGGTGATACTCATGATCTTTATCAAGAACAATATGCATTTAAAAATGGTAAAATTGCTGATGCTATTGTAAGAATGCCATCACCTATTAATATTGTTGCTATAGATTCAAAATTTAGTTTTTTAGATTATGAAAAATTATTTGATGATGTCAATCAAACATCAGATGAAGAGGTTAAAAAGAACTTTAAAACAAGATTAAAAGAACAAATTTCTAAAATTAGTAAAGATTACATTATTAAAAACGTAACTTGTGAATACGCTATTATGTTTATACCTAGTGATGGTATTTATCAATATATTCAAAAGGATAATGATTTATATCAAAATGTAGTCTTATATGCTCAAAAGAATAAAGTAATTTTAACTTCACCTAGTACACTTCAAGCAGTTTTATTAAATTTGAATGTTTTAAGAATTAATATTAATACTCGTAAAAACATTTCTGAGATTTTAAAACAACTAGAACAATTCCGAAAAGAATCAGAAAAATTTATTGCGGCATGGACAAAATATTCTGATGAAGTTACGACGATTTTAAATAAGAAGTCTGAATTTGAAAAATCTTTAGATGCAATTAATAAACGTGCTACTAGAATTAATAATCGCTATGGCGAAAACACTTTATTAGAAAACAATGTAGAAAATTTAGAAAAATAAGTGATTTTAGAAGGCTTTTTGGTTAAAATAAGTATTTATGATAGTAGAGAGTATTAAAAGTATTAACGATTTTAAGAAAATCAAAAAAGAAGATTTGCCTGTTTTAATTGATGAAATAAGAACATTAATTCTTAATAAAGCTTCTAAGGTTGGTGGACATGTTGGCCCTAATTTAGGAGATATTGAGTTAACTGTAGCACTCCACTATGTTTTTAATTCTCCTAAAGATAAACTTATTTTTGATGTATCTCATCAAACTTATTGCCATAAAATTTTAACTGGAAGAAGTTATGGTTTTATTGAAGAAAATAACTACAATAAAGTTACAGGCTTTTCAAACCGCAAAGAAAGTGAGCACGATTTATTTGATTTAGGTCATACTTCAACAAGTATTTCTTTAGGCTTAGGTTTAGCTAAGGGTAGAGATTTAAATAATGAACTCTATAATGTTGTCTCAATAATTGGTGATGGATCATTAACTGGCGGTGAGGCTTTAGAAGCACTTAATAATGCTTACAACCTAAAAAGTAACATTATTATAATTGTCAATGATAACAATATGTCTATCAGTGAGAATCATGGTGGATTGTATGAAAATTTAAGGTTATTACGAGAAACCAAAGGTTGTTATAAAAATAATTATTTTAAAACTCTCGAATTAGATTATGCATATTTAGAAGAAGGAAATGATGTTTATAAATTAATTGATTTTTTAAATAAATATAAAGATATTGACCATCCTATTGTACTTCATATTAAAACTACAAAAGGTTATGGCTATAAATTTGCAAGTGAGAAGAAAGAAAATTTCCATTATTCTCAACCATTTGATTTAAAGACAGGGGAATTATTAAATAAAGTTGATGAAAATAAATCAATTAGTGAAATTACCTTTAAATTTTTAAGTAATAAAATGTTTAAAGATAAGAATGTTATAGGTATTACAGCTGCAACACCTTATTTATTAGGATTTAATAAAGAAAGAAGAGAAAGATTTAAAGAACAATTTGTTGATGTTGGCATATGCGAACAACATTCTATTGGTTTTTTATCAGGATTAAGTAAAGCAAAAGCCAAAGGCTATTTAGGAATTTATGCTTCTTTTATTCAAAGGGCATATGATCAAGTATCTCAAGATTTTTGTCTTAACGACGGAAAAGGAACAATACTCATTTTCGGTGCTTCCATTTTTAGCAAAAATAATATGACTCATTTAGGAATATTTGATATATCTTTATTATCAAACATACCTAACTTATTATATTTAGATCCTACCAATATAGATGAATATTTGGATATGTTAGAATTTTCATATCAAAATGATAAATACCCTATAGCTATTAGAGTCCCTATAAACTATATAAAAAGAAATGACTATTCAAAAATAGATTATTCATTAATTAATAAGAATTATATTTACAATAAAGGCGAAAAAGTAGCTCTTATAAGTGTAGGAAATCTTTTTGAATTTGCGATTGAAGTATGTAATGAACTTAAAAATAAGAATTATAATATTACATTAGTTAAACCTATCTTTTTAAACTCTATTGATGAAGATACTTTGTATAATCTTTCTAAAACTCACGACACTTTTATTACGATTGAAGATTCTATTCTTGATGGTGGTTATGGACAAAAGGTTGCTTCATATTTATCACAATTTGGTAAGAAAGTTATAAATTTTGGATTAAATAAAGAATTTATTGATGGTAGTGATGCTGAATATATATTAAAAAAAGCCGGAATTGAAAAAGATACTCTTATTGATGTAATTAAACAAAATTATAAAAAATAGTGCAGTTCTGCATAGTTTTTATATAAATTATGGAGATTTTGATAATTTGTGATAATTTTAATTTTACTAATTATATTAGATTGTGTCCCTTTGTTGTAGGTCTCCCTAAAATTAAATACAATTAAGTATTACTTCCGAAAATCATATTTGCAAGAAGTTTTCTAGTTTGAAGTGTAAAACTGTTTAAGTTTACGTTATAAGTTTTGTCTATATCATCA
>JALEXS010000027.1 GCA_022780025.1 Mollicutes bacterium
AATGCGCTGGTTTCTAGTTCCTGAAAAAGTAATGAATTCTCCATTTTTATACTTGGTTACGCAATCGAACTTGAATTCCCATGTATATTTCATAAAAAAATACCCCTTTCCTAATGTCTAGGATTTGGGGTACCTTTCAATATTCTTTACTAACAAGTAGTTTTTAATAATTAATCTAATTAATCAGCAATATATGGTAATAATGCCATATAACGTGCGTTTTTAATTGCTTTTGCTAATTCTCTTTGATATTTAGCACTAGTTCCAGTTAATCTACGTGGAGCAATTTTTCCACTTGGACTAATGAATTTCTTTAATGTTTCAACATCTTTATAATCAATAAATTTAACTTTATTTTTTGTAAAATAGCAAACCTTTTTACGGATTCTTTTCTTAACGTAGGCCATATTCTATTCCTTTCTTAATTAAAATGGTAAATCATCATCAGCTAAGTCTGCAATTAAATCATTATCAGCATTTGATGGTTTATCTTCTTCATATCCACTATTATCTACATTTGAATTAGTGGAGTTTCCATTTGATTTTGAATCAAGTAAATTAACAGTATCAGCAATAACTTCTAAGACACTTGCGTTAGTACCATCTTTTCTTTGATAAGTTCTTTGACTAAGTCTACCTTCAACAGCAACTAAGCTACCTTTTTTAGCATATTTTGCAAGAAATTCAGCAGGTTGATTCCATGCAGTAACAGGAATAAAACTTGCAGTTTTATTACCATTAGCATCCTTTGCTAAATTATCACAAGCAACTGTAAATGAAATTACAGCTCTTCCAGTATTTGTCTTTTTTAACTCGAGATCACGGGTTATTCTACCAATTATTACAACTCTATTAATCATGTTTGATCCTCCTTTTCTTATTCTTTATCAACAGTAATTAAGTAACGTAATACGTTATTGTTGATTTTTGTAAGACGATCAAATTCTTTAGTAGCATTTACATCAGCTTCAACTTTTAAGACGACATAGTATCCTTTGTTTTGTTTTTCAATAGGATAAGCTAATTCGCGGAGACCCCATTCGTTGACTTTAGCAACGGTTGCTCCTTTACCAGTAAGAATTGCATTTAATTTTTCAATTTCTGCTTTTCTTGCTGCATCGTCTAAGTCGGCTTTTAAAATGTACATAATTTCGTACTTTTTCATATACCTTTACCTCCCTTCGGTCATTTCTGGCTATATTAACTTATTTATATATAGCAGAGAAGAACGTTTACTTATAAAACGCTTTAATATTTTATTAAAAATCTAGCCACTTGTAAAGTATAAAGAATTTGCACTATTAGGCCTACTATCTCCTACAATACAAGTAGTATAGATTTCAATACTATTTGGGGGATGAAAATTAATTATTTTTCATCTTTCATTGTAGGGAATAAAATAACTTCTCTAATTGATCTTTCATTTGCTAATAGCATTACAAATCTATCAAAACCAATTCCAATTCCTCCGCATGGTGGCATGCCGTATTCAAGAGCTTCAATAAAGTCATAGTCCATTTCGTTTGCTTCATCATCACCTAATTCTTTAGCTTTAAGTTGAGCTAAGAATCTTTCTTTTTGATCGATTGGATCATTTAATTCGCTATATGCGTTTGCGTATTCTGTGCAATTTATATAAAGTTCAAATCTTTCAGTAAAGCGTGGATCTTCACTTTTCTTTGTTAATGGGCTGATTTCTATTGGATGTCCATAAACAAATGTAGGTTGGATTAATTCTTGTTCGCAGAATTCCTCAAATAATGCATTTAAGATGTAACCATTACTAGTCCAGTGATTTTCGATTTTGATACCTTTTTCTTTAGCAAAATTACATGCTTCTTCAAATGAAATATCTTTAGTAAAATCAATTCCACATTTTTCTTTAACTAATTCAGCCATTGAGACCCATCTAAATTCAGGACCGAAATCAATTTCTTTATCTAAATATGTAAGTTTTGTAGTACCTAAAACTTCTTTGCATGTATTTCTAATAACATTTTCAGCAAGTTGTCTCATACTTTGTAAATCGCCATAAGCTTCATATAATTCAACAGTTGTAAATTCTGGATTATGTTTAATATCCATACCTTCATTTCTAAATAATCTGCCGAATTCATAAACTTTTTCTAAGCCACCAACAATAAGTCTTTTTAATTGTAACTCTGTAGCGATTCTTAAATAAAAGTCTTTGTCTAATGCGTTATGATGTGTAATAAATGGTTTTGCATTAGCTCCACCTAGGATTGGTTGTAAAACACTTGTTTCAACTTCAACAAATCCTAATGAATCAAAATAATGTTGCATTGATCTAAGAATTTTTGGTCTTAATAATGCAACTCTTTTTGCATCTTCGTTCATTATTAAATCAACATAACGATGTCTATATCTTTCTTCAACATCTGTTAAGCCGTGGAATTTCTCTGGTAAAACTTTGAGCGATTTTGTTAAAAATGTAAATTCATCAACTCTTAAAGTTATTTCACCGGTTCTAGTTAACATTAATCTTCCATGTAATCCGACAATGTCGCCAATATCACATATTTTAAAGACTTCATATGACTTCTCACCAACAGAATCGATTGAAATATAGCCTTGTAATCTTCCATCTTTATCTTGAATATTCAAAAATGATGCTTTGCCCATCTTTCTTAAAGACATTATTCTTCCAGCAACTGTAACGTTAATAGGATTGTTTTCTAATTCTTCATTTGTTTTTCCTTGAGCTTTTTCTTTACAAGTTGCACTTGTATCTGTTCTAACAAATTTTGTTCCCCAAGGGTCTACACCTAATTGTTTTAATTTTTCAATTTTTTCCCTTCTAACTAATTCTTGATCATTTAATTTTTGTTCCATATAATTTCCTCGTTAATATCATACCAAGAATTGATTAATAATTTAAGTTATTTATAACTTATTAATTTAAAATAGATAATATTGCATAATAATGCTATAATAATGACACTATGAAAATTATTCCTATTAAAGATTTAAGAAACACAAGTAACATCTCAAAATTATGTAAAGACTATAACGAGCCAATTTTTGTTTCAAAAAACGGCTTTGAAGATCTTGTTATAATGTCATGTGATTACTACGAAAAGTACTTAAACAATACAAAAACCTTGCAAAACGGCACTTTTTTTAAAGAAAATGTTTTAGTTGATAATCAATTAGATATATTTGGATTTATACGCTGTGCAGCTTCTACGATTAAAATTGAGGTTGCAAATATAAAACACAATCTAGAAGAAATAAAAAATAAAATAGATTACTGCTTAAAACAAAATGTAAATATACTCTTGTTCCACGAATTATGTATTACAGGTTATACGTGTAGTGATTTATTTTTTAATAATGATCTTTTAAACAATTCGGATAAAGCAATAATCGATCTTAAAAATTATAGTGTAAATAAAAATATTTTATTTTGTGTTGGTGCACCTATTAGATTTCAAAAAATTTATAACTGCGGAGTATTAATATTAAATGGCGAAATTTTGGGCATAATTCCTAAAAGTATACTCCCAAATTATAATGAATTTTATGAACAAAGATTTTTTACTGAATGGAAAGATGAAAATACTTACATCAACTTTGATAATAAGTTAGTTCCTTTCGGTAATAAGTTTATTTTTATTAATTCTTTATATAATAAATTAAAAATAGGCATAGAAATTTGTGAAGACTTATGGGGAAGTGATAATCCAAATATTAAATTAGCTAAAAATGGTGCTAATATTATTTTAAATTTAAGTGCTTCCAATGAATTAATTGGAAAAGATAATACCAGAAAATATCTTATAAAAGCTACAACTAATAGATTAATTTGTGGATATATTTATTCAAGTTGTGGAGACGGTGAGTCAACTACAGATTTAATATTCTCTGGCCATAATATAATCGCTGAAAATGGTAAAATATTAAAAGAAACAAAGTTATTTGAAAACGATACTATTATTTCTGATATTGATGTTGATGCTTTAGAATTAGATAGACAAGAAAACACTTCATTTAGAAGAGAAAATGACAGTACTTATAATAAAATTTATTTTAAATTAGATATTAAAAATAATGATTCATTAATAAGACCTTTAAGAAAATTGCCATTTATCCCAAATAATTTAGAAATTCGTAAGCAAAGAAGTAATGAAATTATTTTAATGCAAGCTAAAAGTTTACTTAAAAGATTAGAGATAACTCATTCTAAAAAAGTTGTATTAGGTTTATCAGGTGGATTAGATTCTACATTAGCTTTAATTGCTACAGTTGAGGCTTTTAAATTAGATAATAGAGATCTAAAAGACATAGAAGTAATAACTCTTCCAGCTTTTGGAACATCATCTTTAACCTTAAATAATGCTTTAAAATTAGCAAAAGAATTTGGAACAAGTATTAAAGAAATTAATATTAAAGATTCTTTAATTCAACATTTTAAAGATATAAATCATGATATTAATAATCATAATGTTACATATGAGAACGCTCAAGCAAGAGAAAGAACACAAATTTTATTAGATTATTCTAATGATATAAACGGAATTATGATAGGGACTGGCGATTTAAGTGAACTTTGTTTAGGTTTTACAACATATGCTGGTGATCATATATCAAGTTATGGTTTAAATGCTTCTTTACCAAAAACTTTAATTCAAGCAGTTGTTGAAGATTATGCAAAGGAACATTTAGAAGTAAAAGATACTTTACTTTCTATTCTTCATACTCCTATTTCACCAGAATTATTACCTCCAGATAAAAATGTAATAACTCAAAAGACAGAAGAAAAACTTGGTGTATATGAATTACACGATTTCTTCATATATTATTTCTTAAGACACAATTTTTCGATTTCTAAAATATACTATTTAGCTTGTGAAGCTTTTAAAGATAAATATACTACTTTATATATAAAAGATAGTCTTACGATTTTTGTTAAAAGATTTTTTACAAATCAATTTAAAAGAAGTTGCTTACCTGATGGCATTAAAATAGGAACAATTTCAATATCACCAAGAGGTGATTGGAGAATGCCTAGTGATAGTAGTTATCAAATTTATATAAACGAGCTAGAAAAATTAAAATAGCTGCAAAACTCAACTATTTTTTAAGATTTTTGATATAATTAATTTTAATTCACTAATAGAATTCATATTTAAAACAATTTCTTGTCTTATCTTTTTTGAATCAGGAAAACCAATAAAAAATTTAGGTGCAATACCTTTTAAAATTGATATTGCTTGTCTTTCTCCTTTTTCAGAAACAAGATATTCACAAAACTGTAATAAATAATTACATTGTCTATTTATATCTCTTTCTTCATTATAAGTTTCATTATTAAGTGCCTTATTTATATTAGATATTAATTCAGGATTACCAATTCCTCCCCTTGCAACTAAAACCGCATCAGCTTTTGTAATATTTAAAGCGTTAATAGCATCAGATACAGAATATATATTACCGCTTATTCCAAAAGGTATTTTAATTTCGTTTTTTAAATCTTTTAAAGCTTCATAGTGAGGTTCACCAGAATATAATTCCTTTTTAGTACGAGCATGAATTGAAATAAACTTAACTCCAGCTTTTTCTAATGTTTTGCAGATATTAACAACATTAATTTCATTAAAGCCAAGTCTAATTTTAGCAGTAACAGGTTTATTAGACTTATCACAAATAGCTTTCATCGTATCATAAAGATGATCTAAATCTTGTAAGTAAAAACTGCCCGCATGAGATTTTAATACTTTTGCAACTGGACATGCTAAATTGATATCCAATATATCATAATTAATATTGCTATTTTCTAATATATCAATAGCTTTTAATAAGTTATCTTTTTCTCCACCAAATAGTTGAATAGCAAATGGAGTTTCTTTATTATCTGAAAATAATAATCTTTCAGTCTCTTTGTTACCATAAATCAATCCACAGTCACTAATCATTTCAGAAAACGTTAATTCAGCTTGATGTTCTCTCATAAGTTTTCTATACGAAAAAGAAGTTATCCCTGCCATTGGGGCAAGAATAACTTTACTTTTAATTTCGATATTTCCAATAAAGAAAGACATTATTTTTCTTCGTTTGTAGAATTATCTTTGACTTCTGAAGGGTTTTCGTTATTTTTTTCTTGTTCCTTCATGTTATTACTTCCTGTTAAAGCAGTGTCTTTTTGAGATACTTTTTCAGGTGGTAATGTTCTATTTTTTAATAAGTAATCAATTTGTTCTTCAGTAATAGTTTCATGTTCTAGTAAAGTATTAGCAATTAATATTACATCATCTTTTCTTGCGTTAATTATATCTAAAGCTTCTTTATGAGCATTTTCTATAATTTTACGAACTTCTTTATCAATCTCATCAGCAACTTGTAATGAGAAATTCTTTTGAGTATTAGTATAATCTCTACCTAAGAATACACTTCCATTATCTTTTTCATATTGAATTGGTCCTAAAGAGCTCATACCATAATAAACAACCATGCTTCTAGCGATTCTAGTAGCCATTTCAATATCATTACTTGCACCAGTAGAAACATCTTTAAAGAAAATTTCTTCACTACTACGACCACCTAAATAGCCTGTAATCTTTGCTTTTAATTCACTTTCAGTTTCTAAGAATCTATCTTCTTCAGGTCCCATTAAAACATGTCCGCCTGTGTTTCCACGTGGAATAATTGTAATTTTTCTAACTTTATCTGAATCTTTTAAAGTAAGACCAATGATTGCGTGTCCAGCCTCATGGAAAGCAACTTGTTTACGTTCTTTTTCACTATAACCTTTACTGGATTTAGCAATACCTGCGATTCTTCTATCGATTGCTTCATCAATATCTGCCATATTGATAGCATCTCTTTTACCTCTAACAGCTAAAATTGCTGCTTCATTTAAGATATTTGCAATATCAGCACCGCTAAATCCAATTGTTCTTTTTGCTAATTGATGGAAATCAACAGAGTCATCAAACTTTTTATTTCTAGCATGAACTTTAAATATTGCTTCTCTACCTTCTAAGTTAGGTAAGTTAACTATAATTTGTCTATCGAAACGACCAGCACGTAATAATGCAGGATCTAATACATCAGCTCTATTAGTTGCAGCGATAACAATTACGCCACTATTATCTTCGAATCCATCTAATTCAACTAATAATTGGTTTAAAGTTTGTTCTCTTTCATCGTTACCGCCACCTAAACCAGCACCTCTTTGTCTACCAACAGCATCGATTTCATCGATAAATACGACACAAGGAGCATTTTGTTTAGCTGTTTTAAATAAATCTCTAACACGTCCAGCACCAACACCGACGAACATTTCGACGAAGTCACTACCTGAAATTGAGTAGAATGGAACACCAGCTTCACCAGCAACAGCTTTTGCTAATAAAGTTTTACCGGTTCCTGGAGGACCTACAAGTAAAACACCTTTTGGTAATTTTGCACCAAATTTTGTAAATTTCTTAGGTTCTTTTAAATAATCGACAATTTCGACCATTTCAGCTTTTTCTTCATCACATCCAGCAACATCTTTAAATGTAACCTTAGAGTCATCAACTCTTCTAGCTCTAGATTTATTAAATTCCATAGCCTTACTATTTCCACCAGCAGCAGAACTAAGGAATCTAAATAACATAAATACAATAAATAAAGTAAATAAGAATGAAATTATAGTAGGTAACCATGATAAGAAAGTGTTTTCCTTATAAACAGTTGTGCTCATAGCAATTAGACTATTAACTTTACTACTATCAACAGATTCATCTGATAAATCACTTGCTAAATAATAACTTAAGGTTTTAGGATCATTAGTTGTATCAAGTTTATAAGTGCCATCAGAATCACCTTTAATTATTGGATAATATTTTTCATTTAATAAAGCATCATATGAACTTGTAAAGGTATATGGTATTGATGAACTGTAAGAATATGTAATTTTACCAGTAGCTGAATCAACATTTTTTGTGAATTGCCAAGCTTCCATTGTTACAATTGCATTATCACTTTGTTTTGTAACTTTAAATTTTTTAATTCGTATATTATCTTCAGTATTTGTAATTAACTGAATACCATGTTCTGTTCTTATTTCAACAGATTTTCTTGAAATTGCATTACTAACTAAATTGCCAATTACAAAAGCTGCAACAGCAATTAATAAGCCAAATATAAGTAATTTACTATAACTAAATTTCTTCTTTTCCATACTTACCTCGCTTTCTTTTTTTATGTTTTATATAATAAAACATTGTTTTAAAATAGTATACCATTTTGCATAAAAAAACTAGGAATTTTCTATTTTAATTAATTTATTTATTCCAAACTGTAAAATTGAATCATTTTTCTGTTCAAATTTCTCTCTAAATCTTGGTATATAAACTATATTACCTTTTTCATCATAAACTGCAGGCCAAAAAGGTCTTAAATATTGTGGCATTTTCCAGTCTATAAAAGCTCTTTTTATGTTCTTTTCGTAATTAGAAACTTTAAAAAAGTTAGACTTAATTGCAGGAGAAATATAACCATTTTTTATACCATATTTTTCGTATAAAATTTTGAAATTAATTTTAAAATAATTAATTAAATCTTTATCATCAAAATTAAGTTTATAATCTACATTTTTAATAACTAAAGAAATAAGATTTTTATCTAAAGAAAAATAGGTGGAATTATTAATAAAAAATTTATATTTGTAATTATTATTTAATATACAATTATCTATTTCATTAATTGTTTTGAAAGAGATTTCTTTAAATAATTTTGCATTATCTAGAATTATTATCAAAGTGAGACATTTATCGTATTTTGATAAATCTTTATATGAATCAATACTAATAGATAAATTGTCAATTAAAAGTTTTTTAAGTTTCTTTTTTTCTTCAATAAGTTGCTCGTTTTTTAATTTCATTTCTTCGACTATTTGTATTTTTTCACTATTTGTTAATTTTGATAAAATAACATGTCTATAATAATTTCTTTTATAAGTTATATCGCTATTAGTTGGATCAATGATAAAGGGGATGTTATTTGTAATACAATATTCTTTTAATTGACTTTTAAAATAACATAATAAAGGCCTTATGATCACCATATTTTTTCTTTTATAAGATGATGCTAAACCATAATTTGATACAATAGAATTTCTCTCTTTTTGCATGAAATATGTTTCTAATGAATCATCTAAGTTATGAGCTATTAACACTTTATTTATATTTAAAGTAGTGCCTATTTCTTCGAAATAATCATATCGAATATCTCTTGCCCATGCTTCAAAATTTCCGAAATTAGTTTGGAATAGGACACTTTTTGTATAAAAAGGTATATTAAATTTTTTACATTCTTCTCTCACTAAATCTGTTTCTTCATAACTTTTATCACGATAATTATAATCAATGTTGCAAACTACAAAATTATACTTACCATTTAAGAGCATATAAAATAACGCCATTGAATCTGGCCCAGAGCTGCATCCTAAAATATACTTTTCGTTTTTATTTAAGTTCAGTTTCATTGACAATAATATCGCTTAATACTTCATATAAAGAATTACAATCTTCTTTTTTACAATAGTCCACTATTTTAAGTACTTTAACAGTTAAAACATGACGACCTAATACTAAAGTTAATATATCATCCGGTTTAACCTCGCTGGATGGTTTTGCTATTTTATCATTAATCTTAAATAACTCTCTATCTGAAAGTTCTTTTGCAACAGTACGTCTTTTAATTAATCTTGTCAATTTTAAATACTTATCTAATCTCATCTACAATTCCTACATGAACATTATATATTTTTATGCAAATATTTAAAACCTTTATCAATACATCAATGTAATCATCTGTTTTAAAGATTAATATCTTAATTTGATGATCTTCATACTTAATATTAATTTTCTTAATTATTGGAAGTAATCCTGTAAATAATTCGCTACCAATTCCTTCTATATTTGAATAGGTTTTAGAAAGTGTTAAAGAAATAAATTTTTCGAATTCTTTTAGTTCGCTAAATTCTTCTTTGCTAGATAATATTTCAATTTTCTTTTTAATTAATAATGTCTCAACTTCTTCAGGAATAAAACCATAATTATCTTTTATTTCATCTTTCAAAATAATAAGCTTATCAACGGTTGTGCAATCTATAATTCTTTTATATAAATTAAGTTTATTTTCATCATTTGCAAAGCTACTTGGAATATATCCATTAATACGTAATTCAAAATTTCGTTTGACTTTTGCAGGGTTTTTGTTCGCTTTTTTCTCTTCTATTGTTTCATTAAGTATCTTAATATACATATCAATACCAATAGAATCTATAAAGCCAGCTTGTTCTGGTCCTAAAATATCACCAGCACCTCTAATTAATAAATCTCTTTGAGAAATTTTATAACCACTTCCCAATTCAGCAAAATCTTTAATTGCTTTTAAACGTTTTCTTGCATCTTCGCCAATCTTTTTATTCTTATCAACTAAGAGATAAGCATAAGCCATTCTATCACCACGTCCAACTCGTCCTTTTATTTGATAAAGTTGTGCAAGACCAAATTTATCAGCATTTTCTACAATAATTAAGTTAGCATTTCTTACATCTATTCCATTTTCAACTATAGATGTTGAAACTAGCATGTCTATTTCACCATTATAAAATTGAAGCATTACATCTTCTATTTCGTTTTTTTCCATTTTTGCATGAATTATTGCTATTTTACATTCAGGTACTAAAGACTGTAAAGTATCTGCTCTTTCATAGATTGTAGCAATTTCATTATGAATATAAAAGATTTGACCCTGTCTACTAAGTTCTCTTTTAATTAATTCTTTTACAGAATCTAAATCAAAAGGAATAACATAAGTTTGTATAGGCATTCTTTCTTTTGGCGGTGTATTTATTGTTGAAGTTGTCTTTAACCCTATTAAAGTTGATTGAAGTGTTCTTGGAATAGGCGTTGCACTTAATGTTAAAACATCAACATTTGTAGTTTTTTCTTTAATTTTCTCTTTTTGTTCAACACCAAAACGTTGTTCCTCATCAATAATAAGTAATCCTAAATCTTTAAATTGTATATTTTTGCTTAATAACATATGTGTCCCGATTACGAAATTTATTTCGCCAGATGCTATTAAATCTTTAGTTTTTTTATTTTCTGAAGATTTTTGTAATCTACTTAAAATGCCAATTCCAAAATCGTAATTTTTAAATCTTTCTTTGGCTAAATCAAAGTGCTGTCTAGCTAATAAAGTTGTTGGACATAAAAGTGCAACTTGTTTCCCGTTGTTGAGAGCTTTAAAAGCAGCGATAAATGCAACTTCAGTTTTACCAAATCCAACATCTCCACATAATAAGCGATCCATGGGAGAAGAAGATTCCATATCTTTCTTTATTTCAGAAATTGCCTTTTTTTGATCAAAAGTTAATTCATAAGGAAATTCGTTTTCAAAATTTCTTTGTAATTCATCTTCAGTACTGAAAGAATATCCTTTAACTTTTGAACGTTCTTGGTAAAGGAATAGCAATCTATCAGCTAATTCGTTTACTCTTTCTTTTATTTTCTTTTTAGTTTTTTCCCATTGTGAAGAATTTAAAGAACTTAACGAAGGTACTTTACCTTCACGACCAACATATTTTCTAATCAAATCAAACTTATAAAGTGGAACATATAATTTCTGATTATTGGCATACCATACTTCCATAAAATCTTGATGAATATCATTTAAGTCTATTGTTGTTATACCTTTATATTGTCCAATACCATAATCTTCGTGTACAACGTAATCGTCAATAGATAAATCTTCATAACTATTTACTATAGTTCCTTGTTTAAAAATATTTTTAAAAGTAGAAGAGTGTCTTTTAATACCAAATAATTCTTTATCTGTTAAAAGAACTAACTTCAAATCAGTAAATTCTAGACCAATCGGAAAAGAATTTTGCACAAGATAAATATCTATATTTTCTTCAAAATCTATATTTAAATTATTTTCTTCTTTATAAGTTAAATTTAAAGTTTTTAATAATTCAATTGTTTTCTTATAATTAATAAAATCATTTAAAACGCAGACTACTTTATAACCAATTTTTGTATACATTTCAAAACCATTATAAGAAACAGATTGTTTATTTCTTGTGTAAGTTGGAGTGATTATATTAGTATTAATTGACAATTCATTATTAAATATAGAATCTAATTTATAAATTTCTTTTACATTATAAAATATAGAAGAATTAAAATTAAAATATGTTAAATGTGAAATTGTTTTAGCTAAATTATGAAGTTCTAATAAAAAGTTTGTTGCTTCATTATTAATTTCTTCAATTCGGTTTGTAAAAGAGGAAAAAGCCGAGAAAATCAAAATAGGAGTATCTAGAAAATCTCTTAAATTAAAATTATTTTCCTGCAGAAACCCATAATATTTATAGAATTTGTAGTTAAATTCTTTCAATTTTATTTGTTCTAAATCATCTTTTATATTTAATTTTAATGTTTCTATATACTCTTGATCTTTAATATTTTTGATATCTTCATTATAAATTTCAAGTATTTTATTTTCAGCATTATTATATTCACTTTCAGTTAATAAATTTAATGTAGCAGGTAAAATTTCTACACTATCGACTTTATTAATTGACGTTTGTGAACTTAAATTAAAAAATCTAATAGATTCAATTTCGTCTCCAAAAAACTCAATCCTAATAGGGTTATCATAATTCAATGAATATACATCTAAAATATCACCTCTACTAGCAAATTGTAATGACTGATCGATCTTATTAACTCTATAATAGCCTAAACTTGATAACTTATTTTTTAAAAATTCCAAAGAAATATCGTCTCCAACTTTTAGTGTTAAAATTGAATCTAAAAATAATTTTTTACTTGGATAATATCTATATAAAGATTGAACACTAGCTATAATTATTTTATGTTTAGCATTACAAAGATTATAAATAGAAATAATTTGTTGAGCCAACATTTCTTTAGATTGAGACAAATATTCTACTCTAATAAGTTCGTCACTTGGAACTAAAATAATGTCTTTTTGATTTATAAAATTTGTCAATAGATTCATTATTAAAGTAGATTCATTATTAGAAGGAGTAATGAGTAAAATATTGTTATTTCTATTTTTATAAAGCTTATACGTCAAAAACAAAGAACCTATAAATTCATCCGAAACAAAATTACAACCGTTATTATTTAATTCAAATCTAGATAAACAATAGTCTAATATATTAATTTTTTCCATCTTTTTGATTATATAAATTCATCGCTTTTTGAAAATTATCTTTAATTATAACCTTTATTGCATCAACTGCCTTATTAATTGCTTCATCAATTAATGGCTGTTCTTCCTTAGTAGGTTTAGTTAAAACATAATCAATAATATTATATTTAAATTTACCAGTTCCAACTCTAATCCTTTTGAATTTTTCAGTTTTTAAATTATTAATAATAGATTTAATACCATTATGTCCAGCACTAGAACCACTCTCTTTTAATTTTATAACCCCAGGTTCAAAATCCATATCATCATATATAACAACAAGATTATCAACTGGAATTTTAAAATAATCTAATATTTCTTTAATAGCAATACCGCTATTATTCATATAAGTTAAAGGTTTAACTAAAAGAATATCATTATCAAAATATTTAACTTTAGTATACAAACTATGAAAATCATTCTTCTCAATAGAAGTACCTAAACTATCAGCAAACTTATCAACAACATCATATCCCATGTTATGACGAGTATGCTCATATTCCTTACCAGGATTACCTAAGCCAACAACTAAATATAAATTATTCATAACTTTTATCATATTACTCTTTGTCTTATAATTAATAAAGGAGATTTTTATGGAAGAAAAAGAAGTGCTTGTAACAAATGATCCAATAATTTCAAAATATACTCCTAAATCATGGTTTAAATCATGTTTATTAGGATTTTTAATTGGACTAGCTATTATTGTACCAGGAATTAGTGGATCTACTATATCAATATTATTTAAGTTATATGATAAATTGCTATATGCAATATCAAATATATTTAAAAAATTTAAAGTGTGTGTTTTATTTTTATTACCTATATTAATAGGTGGAATATTAGGAATAATACTAGGATTTTTTTCAGTTAAGAAATTATTAGAAATAATACCTTTTGCTATTGTTTGTCTTTTTGCTGGATTAATGTGTGGAAGTGCTCCTTCAGTTAAAGATGAAATAAAAGGAGAAAAATTTAACACATTAAGAATTATTCTCCTTATTATAGGAATAGCTCTTCCAGTTTGTATTAGTGTTTTATCAATTCAATTTCAAAATAATAATGCTAATACCTTTGAAACAGTAGACTGGTATCAATATCCTTTATGTTTAATAATTGGTTTTATAATTGCAATAACTCAATTAATTCCAGGCCTAAGTGCAACAGCCTTCTTAATGTCAATTGGTTACTTTGCTAAAATTATGAGCATTATAAGTTTTAGTGCCATTTCTAGTCATCCTGAATATATAGGAATATTAGCTTGTTTAGGCATTGGATTTATTGTTGGTCTATTTATTATTTCAAAAATTGTCACTGCAATTTTTAAAAATCATCGTTCAACAGCATTTTTCATGATACTTGGATTTGTCATTGGTTCAATTTTAACAATGTTTTATAATCCGGATATATATTCTACATATATATTATGGACAAAAGGAGAAGGTCGATTAACATTAGAACTATCTCTTGGTATACCTCTTTTTATCGTTGGCTTTGCAACAGCATATTTTTTAGTAAGATATGAAAGAAGCAAAAAAACATTGCCAAACTAGTGTAAAAATCGAATTTTTTATAAAACTAAGAAACACTTGTTGCAATATTTGTTTTATTTTCTTTATTGACTATATTGACAAAAATATATATTATTAGGTCAAGAAAAATAAAGGAGGATTTAATATGCCAAAAACAGCATTACAAAACGCTCTTATTCGTGAAAAAAGAAAGAACGCAATTATGGAAACAGCTTTAAAGCAATTCGCTTTAAAAGGTATTGATAATATTAGTATTGATGATATAGCTCAAGCTATGCACATCTCTCATGGTCTTTTTTACCATTATTTTACTGATAAAACTGATTTAATTAACGCTATCATTGAAAAAGGTAAAGAAACGATAGGTAAAAGTGTAAGTGAATTAATCAATAATAATGTCGGTGGAAAAGATTTTGTTGAAGAATTAACTAAATTTTATTTATCAAACATTCAAGCTAGTGATTCTAAAGCTTATTACATCTATATATTACTTTCTTTAAATTTACAAAAGACAACAAGTATTGAAAATAATTGGAATATTTCATATCATCCTTACTTTGTTAAATCTATTGAAATTGAACAAGAAAAAGGTGTATTTACTAATTTACCAGCAAGTGAATTAATTACTGTTTATTTTAGTGCTTTAGAAGGTTTAGCTTATAGCCGTATTAAATATAAGAAAACATTTGCTTTACCAAGTGTTGAAACATTATTAAATATATTCTATAAAAAGGCATAGTCAAAATGAGCAAACTACTTAGGTTCTTGTGGCATAAGTGGTACTTATTATTATTAGCAGCTTCAGCAATTATAGTTCAATGCTATTTGCAATTATTACTTCCAGAAAGAATGGGAGTAATTCAAAAATTAATTACAACACAAAGTGATGTTGATATAAGCAAGATATTGATCGAAGGAGGTTGGATGATTCTAATCTCTTTTGGTGTAGTATGTCTTGCTTTTATTCAATTTTACTCTGCTTCTTACGTATCTTCTTATGTAGGAAAAAAGTTAAGAGAAGAAATGTATAGTAAAGTTAATGCAATTTCTTTAGCTGAATATAATAAATACGGCACTGCCACTCTTATTACTAGAACCACAAACGATATAGAGCAAATTAAAACATTCATGCTGATGGCAATAAGAATTTTAGTTATGTCACCAACAATGATGATTATTGCTATTATTAAAACTGCAAATATTAAGCCTACATTATTATTGGTATTAGCAGGTGCATTAATTGCAATTGTTGTCACTTTAATAATACTTTTATATTTTGCTTCACCTATTTTTAAGAAAATTCAAGAAAAAATCGATAATATTACAGTTGTTTTAAGAGAAAGTTTAACTGGTATTAGAGTTATAAGAGCTTATAATCAAGAAGAAAACGAATATAAAAAGTTCGATTTTACTAACAAAGATTTAACTAATACTTATATAAAAGTAAATAGAATCATGTCTTTTGTTAATCCTTTTATAAATATTGTATTTAATCTTTGTTTTATAGGAATATATGCTCTTGGATTCTATCTTATTGATGGAATTTCAGGTGCTGATAGAGAATTAATATCTACAATTTCTACTACAATCGCTGATGTCTCTGTTGTTGCTCAATATAGTAGTCAAATTATGATGTCATTTGTAATGTTTGCAATGATTTTTATCATGTTACCTCAAGCTTTAGCAAGTTCTAAACGTGTTATTGAAATTTTAAATATTGATACTAATAAAGATAATGAAGAAGTTTTATCCTTTTCTAAAGGTTATGATTTATATCAAAATAAATTAAAAGAATTATATGATAAAGAAGAAAATTTAATTAAACCAATTAAAGAAAAATACGAGAAAAATTACAATAAATCTTTTAATTATGATCTTATTAAATATCAATTAAATATGATGAGCGAGAAAGAATCTTCTAAATCTCCTTTAAAGAAATATATCGATGAATACGATAATATTCATAATAAATATCATTTAGAAAGAAAAGAAGTTCGTCAAAAATACCGTAATTATAGTGTTCAAAATCTCACAACTGAAGAAAAAGACAAAATTATTAAATCTAAATTTACTAACCCTGAACTAAAAGGCGTTATTGAATTTAAAAATGTTAGTTTTGCTTATCCTGGAAGTAATACTCCATGTATTGAAAACATTAATTTTGTTACAAAACCAGGTACTACCACTGCAATTATTGGGTCTACAGGTAGCGGTAAATCTACTTTAATTAATTTAATTCCTAAATTTTATAAAGTTACATCAGGTGAAATTTCTTTAGATGGAGTTAATATTAATGATTTACCTGCCGATATTATTAGAGATAAAATCGGATTCGTTCCTCAATCAGCTTTATTATTTAAAGGAACTATTAGATCTAATCTATTATTTGCAGATAAAAATGCAACTGATGATAAATTAAATGAAGCTTTAAGAATTGCTCAAGCTGAAAATTTTGTTTCAAAATTATCTGATGGAATCGATTCTTTTGTATCTCAATCTGGTAAAAACTTTAGTGGAGGTCAAAAACAAAGATTATGTATTGCTAGAGCATTAGTTAAAAATGCAGAACTTTATATTTTTGATGATTCATTTAGTGCATTAGATTTTAAAACTGATGCAAAATTAAGAAGTGCTTTAAAAGATTATACAAAAAATTCTAGTGTTATTGTTGTTGCTCAAAGAGTATCTTCAATTTTAGATGCTGATAATATTATCGTTTTAAACGAAGGTAAAATCGTTGGACAAGGAAAACATGAAGAATTGATGGAAAATTGCAAAGTTTATCAAGATATCGTCGCATCACAATTAGATAAAGATGAAATTGAAAAAACAATAAAGTTAAAGCATGAAGCTTTAGCTAATGGAGGAGAATAATATGGGACCAATGGGTGGTCGTTCAGACCAAAAAGCCAAGAATTTTTCTCAAACAGCAAAAAGAATGATTAAAGATTTCAAAAATGAAAAAGTTTTAATCATAATTGTTATTGTTTTATCTATTTTATCAGCTGTTTTTACTATATGTGCTCCTTTATTTTTGCAAGATTTCTTACAAAATATAATGAAGGTAAATGAAGGTGGTATATTATCTGTTGTTCCTAGCGAAACTATCGGTATTATTGTAAAAATTAATTGGCCTAAATTCTTTTCTAAATTTGGCTTATTACTTGGATTTTATGTAATAAGTGCTTTATTAATGTGGCTAGCAGAATTTATATCAGTTAGTATTTCAAATAGTTACGCTTATAGGATGCGTGATAATATCAAAAAGAAATTAGATAAAATGCCTTTATCTTATTTTGATAGAGTTCCATATGGTGACACTTTGTCAATTGGTACTAATGATGTTGATAACGTCGCTAGAAATCTTCAATCAATTATTGTCAATACATTCAATAGTATTACATTATTTTTGGGAACAATAATTGCAATGTTAGTTAGTATGTGGCAATTAAGTTTAGTTGCTTTTTGCTCATTACCATTTACTATTTTGGTTGTTATTTTAATTGCTAAATTTTCACAAAAACAATTTTTAACTTATAGAAAATCTTTAGGTGAATTAAACGGCAAAGTTGAAGAAAGTTATGCAGGTTATTTAGTTATTAAATTATTTAATAAACAACAAGATTTTATTGATGATTTTAATAAAACAAACGAAGAAATGGCTAAAGCTGATAAATTATCTCAATTTTTATCAGGTCTAATATTCCCTTTAACCAATTTCATTAATAACTTGGCATATGTTGGGATTGCTGTTGTTGGTGGCTTATTAAATAATCCATCACAAATGATTACATTCTTCATTTTCTTAAATTTATTTAGTAGACCATTCCAACAAATTGGACAGATTATAAACATTATTCAATCCGTTGTTGCAAGTGGTGAAAGAATATTTGCATTATTGGACGAAGAAGAATTTGTTCCTGATTCAGCTAATGCTATTCAAACAAATGATAATGCATTAGGTAAATTTGAATTTGATAATGTTTATTTCTCATATGTCGAAGATAAGCCTTTAATTGAAGATTTTAATTTAAAAGTTAATCCAGGAGAAACAGTTGCAATAGTTGGACCAACTGGTGCTGGAAAAACTACCATCGTTAATTTAATTATGAGATTTTATGAAATTAATTCTGGTTCAATAAAACTTGATGATATCGATACAAGAGATTATACAAGAAATTGTTTAAGGGGCAATATCGGTATGGTATTGCAAGATACTTGGTTATTTAGAGGAACAATTAAAGAAAACTTATTATATGGTGATCAAAACGCAACAATGGATGATTTAATTAGCGCTTGTAAGGAAGCTCATATTTATCATTTTATTGAGACCTTGCCTGGTGGTTTTGATTTTATTTTAAATGAAGATGGCAATAATATTTCTCAAGGTCAAAGACAATTATTAACTATTGCTAGAGCAATTATTTCTAAACCAAAAATTTTAATTCTAGACGAAGCTACTAGTAGTGTTGATACACGTACAGAAAAGCAAATTCAAGATGCATTAGATACAATTATGAAAAATAAAACATCGTTTGTTATTGCTCATAGATTATCAACAATTAAGAATGCAAAATTAATAATTGTTATGCAAAAAGGCCATATTGTTGAAACAGGTAATCATGCTGAATTATTAGCAAAAAATGGTTTTTATGCAGATTTATATAATTCGCAATTTAGTGGAATTATTAAAGAATAATTTTAAAAACCTTTCAAAACCCCACTAAAAATTCAAAAAACTGCCGTGCTGGTAGTTTTTTAGTATTTCTTTTGATTACTAATTGTTTACTATTTTTGTACTACTTCATGTTGGTACTCACTCAATTCCTTATAAATTCCTTTTAAATGTGGATATATATTTTTATAAACTTTTTTATAAAGAATCTCGTATTTTTTATTAGCGTCTTTATTAGGGATAAACTCTTTAGAATATCTCACCATGTGTTCTTTAGCTTCTAATGGTGTCTTATAAATTCCTTTAGCTATAAATACACTCATTGCGCATCCTAAAATAGATGCTTCGTATGTTTCAGGTTTTAATACTTTTAAACCAAAAATATCACTAGTAATTTGGCAAATAGCATCGCTTTTACTACCACCACCACTAATTGTTAATTGTTTAATTTTTAAACATCCATGTCTTTCAATAGATTTTAAACCTTCTAATAAAGCAAATGCTATTCCTTCGATAATTGCTCTATAAACATGATATTTTGTATGAGTGTCATAAAAACCTAAAATACTTCCTTTAGCAAGTGGTCTTTTTAATCCTGGACCCCAATATGGTTGTAGAATAAGTCCGTCGCAACCAGGATTAATCTGCAAAAGTTTTTTATTTAAAATATCTTCAACTGCTAAATGTTCTATTTTAGCTTCAATATTTTCAGTATCTGCGAATTCGTTAACAAACCATTGAAGCATCCAATATCCACGATATATTTGAACTTCAGCATTATAATAATTTTTAATACATGAACTATATGAAGGTAAAAATGTTTCTGGAGAAAAATATTTCGTAGTAAAGGTAGAAATAGTACTAGCTGTACCATAACTTATATGAGCTAAATTTTTACCAATACATCCACTGCCTAAACACTCACAAGATTTATCATTACCTGTTGTAATATAAGGTAGTCCTTCAGGAATTCCTGTCTCAATGCTACATTCTTTAGAAATATATCCAATTTCTTCACCAGGATTAGAAATATGAGGAATTATTTTTGGATTTATACCATAAACAATACCGATTGGATGGTATTTATTATGAATTTTTCCGGTTTTAAAACCTACAGGATAATGACCTATAATGTTTGATGATGAATCAGTTAATTTTCCAATCATTTTATAATTTAAATAAAAATTAAGTGGGGCATAATAATGTATTTTTTTATAAACTTCAGGCTCATTTTCTTGAAGCCACATTGCTGGGGTTCTTTTCCTATTCAAATTAACAGTATTTGTCATTCCTATTAAATAATAAGCGACTCTATAAACTAAAGGTAATTTCTTTTTAGCTTCAGCTACTCTTTGATCAAGCCATAAAATTGAAGGTCTTAATACTTTATAATTTTCATCTAAATAAACTGCTGTATCTCTAAAACAAGTTGAACTAATTGCAAAGCATCTATCGAGCAAATCTTTATTTTTACTAGCCAATCTTAAGCTAGCTTTTTTCATACACTCATAATAATAATCCGGCCATTGTTCACAATAACCAGGCTTATTAGAAAAATAAGGTGTTAAATATTTTTCTTGTTCGATAGCTAAAAAATGACCTTCTTTATCAATTAATGCAACTCTTACTGATTGTGTACCATAGTCAATTGCTATCACTAAATCTTTTATTTTCATATAAAATATTATACTCAAAATCGATAATAATTATAATTAATTATTATATTTTATACTCATGGTTTTAACTTTATGATATAATCATAAAGAAGTTGTAGAAACAACGTTTTAGGAGGAAAAAAATGGCAAAAAAATATGTTTACCTATTTAAAGACGCTCATGGTTTAGGAAAAGAGCTTCTTGGTGGTAAAGGTGCTGGTTTAGCTGAAATGACTTATATCGGTGTACCAATTCCACAAGGTTTTACAATCACAACTGAAGCATGCACACTTTATTATCAAAGTGGAAAGAAAATGCCTGAAGATTTAATTAAAGAAATTGATCAAGGTATTAAAGATGTTGAAAAAGAAACAGGAAAATCATTTGGTGGAATTGATAATAAAACTCCATTATTAGTCTCTGTTCGTAGTGGTGCTAGAGTTTCTATGCCTGGTATGATGGATACTATTTTAAACTTAGGTTTAAACGATCACACTGTTAAATTATTAGCTGGGGAAGATAATCAAAACGAAAGATTTGCTTATGATAGCTATCGTAGATTTATCTTAATGTTCACAAACATCGCAAAAGGTCATCCAAGAACAGATATGGATAAGATGCTTGATGAAATTAAACTACAAAACGGTTATAAACTCGATACTGAAGTTACAGCTGAACAATTAAAAGAATTAGTTAAGAAATATAAAGAATATTACAAAAAGACATTTGGTGAAGAATTCCCAACAGATCCTTATACTCAATTACACGAAGCAGTTACTGCTGTCTTCAGAAGCTGGGATAACCCAAGAGCTAACGTCTACCGTAAGATGAACGGCATTCCTTATGAATGGGGTACTGCAGTTAACGTTCAATCAATGGTTTTCGGTAACTTAAATGAACAATCTGGTACTGGTGTTGCTTTCTCTCGTGACCCATCTACTGGTAAAAAAGAAATCTATGCTGAATATTTACCAAATGCTCAAGGCGAAGACGTCGTTGCTGGTATTAGAACTCCTTTACACATCAACGAATTAAAGAAGAGACTTCCAGAAGTTTATGCTCAATTTGAAAAAACTATCAAAATGATGGAAGCTCATTATAAAGATATGCAAGATATGGAATATACCGTTGAAAATGGTAAACTCTATTTCTTACAAACTAGAAACGGTAAAAGAACAGCTGCTGCTGCATTACAAATCGCTTGGGATTTAGTTGATGAAGGTGTTATTACAGAAGATGAAGCTGTATTAAGAGTTGAACCTAAATTATTAGATACATTACTCCACCCTAACTTTGATCAACAAGCATTAAAGAATGCTACAGCTATTGCTATTGGAAACCCTGCATCTCCAGGTGCTGCTGTTGGTAAACTTTCATTCGATGCTAAAGAAGCAGAAGAAAGACATGCAAACGGTGAAAAAGTAGTCTTAGTTAGAGCAGAAACATCCCCAGAAGATATCGAAGGTATGGTTGCTGCTGAAGGTATTCTCACAATGCGTGGTGGTATGACTTCTCACGCAGCTGTTGTTGCTCGTGGTATGGGTAAATGCTGTGTTACAGGTTGTAGCGCTGCTATAGTTGATGAAGAAAATAAAACATTAAAAATCAATGGTAAAACATATGGTGTTAATGATGTAATTTCTATTAATGGTAGTACTGGTGAAGTTTTCGAAGGTGCTATTAAATTAGTTCCTGCAAGTTTAGATGGCAACTTTGGTCGTATGATGACTGCTGCTGATAAATATAGAAGACTTGAAATTAGAACTAATGCAGATACTCCACGTGATGCTATTCAAGCTGCAAAATTCGGTGCTCAAGGTATCGGATTATGTAGAACAGAACATATGTTCTTCGATAAAGATAGAATCTTCCACATGAGAAAAATGATTCTCAGCGATACAGTTGAAGAAAGAGAAGCAGCATTAGCAGAACTTCTCCCATATCAAAGAGATGACTTCTATGGCTTATATATGGCTATGGGTAATCTTGAAAGAATCGAAGTTAATGTTAGATTATTAGATCCACCACTACACGAATTCTTACCACAAGAAGAAGATAAGATTGAAGAACTTGCAAAAGCTTTAAATAAGACTCCACAAGAAATCAAAGATCGTATCGCTTACTTACACGAATTCAACCCAATGATGGGACACAGAGGATGTAGACTTGATGTTTCTTATCCTGAAATTGGTAGAATGCAAGCTAGAGCTATTATCGAAGCTGCTATCAAAGCAAGTAAAGAACTCAAAAAAGATATCGAACCAGAAATCATGGTACCATTAACCCTCGATATTAGAGAATTCAAGTTCGTTAAGAAAATTATCGTTGATGAAGTTGAAGAAGTCTTAAAAGAAAATAACTTCAAGATGAAATACCATGTTGGTACAATGATCGAAATTCCACGTGCTGCTTTATTAAGTAGTGAAATCGCTAGTGAAGCTGAATTCTATAGCTTTGGTACTAACGACTTAACCCAAATGACATTTGGTTTCAGCCGTGATGATGCTACAAAATTCTTACCAGATTATTATGCTAATAAGATTTTTGAAGAAGATCCATTCCAAACTGTTGACCAAAAAGGTGTTGGTAAATTAATTAAGATGGCAGTTGCTGATGGTAAAGCTACAAGACCTACATTATTAACAGGTGTTTGTGGTGAACACGGCGGTGATCCAAAATCAATCGAATTCTTCAATAGAGTTGGATTAGATTATGTTTCCTGCTCACCATTCAGAGTCCCAATTGCTAGATTAGCTGCTGCTCAAGCTGAAATTCTCTTACAAAGAGAAAAGAAAGCTGCTAAGTAGTTTAATTCTCAAAACCAAACAAAAAGCCTTCGATTAGAAGGCTTTTTTTGTTTTTAATTGAGTTTTTGAATTTATTATTAATCTTATTATTATAATTATTTTATATAATTAGCGTCACCAACTGAGCCAAATTCAATAGAAGCAGTTAATACTATTTCTTTAACACCTTTTTTAATTAAAGGGAGAATTTCTTTTAATTCACTACTATTAATTTTGTTAGTTTGTAATTCATCATTATATTCTTTTAAATAATATCTATATTCAAAAGCTTCAGGTTTTTCCATTAATAAATTATAAATTTTACTTCCTTCAATTTTATCAGGATTATTAGCAAAATATTCTCTTATATTTCTAGTTATTGCTAATCTAATATCAGTATCTATATTAATTTTACTAATACCAGCTGGGATAACTTCTTTTAATTGTTCTAAAGGAATGCCATGTCCTTTAACAGCGCCGCCTAAATTATTGATTTCATTAACAATGTATTGAGGAACCATACTAGAACCATGGCTAACTAATGTTCCATCAATTTCAGCATGTCTCATATTTTCCATACTAGCAATAACAATTTCTTTTCTTAAAACAACATTGTCACCTTTAACAGCACCGTGCTTAGTTCCATAACTTAATGCTAAAGAATCACATTTTGTTTTATTAAAGAAATCTACTACTAATAAAGGATTAGTATAAGTAGAATTTGTAGCAAATACGTGGTCTTCAACACCAGCTAAAACCCCTAATTCAGCTTCAACACTAACACCATGTTTATGAGCGTAATTAACAACTTTTTTTGTTAATTTTACATTTTCTTCATATGATAATGCACTTCCATCAATCATAACACTATTAAAACCTGCATCTATAACTGCTTTACATGATTCAAAACTTCTACCATGATCTAAGTGAAGTGAAACAGGAATAGAACTCTTATTAGCTCTTTCTTTTACAAATTTAGCAATTCTTTTTGCCCCTAATTTCTTTTCTTCTAAAGTTCCGTTTAAAAAATCAACTCTTCCACCGATAAAGGCTAATCCAGGTTCAGCAACTTGAATAATTGCTGCACATCTAATTTCTTCACAAGCTTCAATAATTGCTTCAGCTTGGCAAGGCATATTAACATTAAAAGCACCGTGAGCTATCTTATTATCTCTAGCATATGTAAGAATATTTTTTGTTGTAATATAAGGCATATTTTTCTCCTTTTGATAACTTTATAATATAAAGTTATTTAGTCTATTACAACCCTAATTAACCCTTTTTTGAATTGCTTTATAATAAATAATACTTTTTGATTTTGAACAAAATATTTATACTTTCGAACGAAACTTTTTTAATTATAAAAATTATATTTTTTAGTCAAAAAAACGATATAAAAATTATTAATAATTGACGTTTTTCAACTATTTTATTAAATAAATAATTATACAAAAATATATAATTTATTTATAATAAATAGAAATAGAGGAATTAAAATGTTAGATCAAAATATAATTAACGCTATAGATAAAATATTAAATGAAAAACAATCTATTATTATTGCTATCGACGGAATGAGTGGAAGTGGAAAAACTACTTTAGCAGTCGAATTACAAGATAAATATAATGCAAATTTAATTCATATGGATGATTATTTTTTGCCTCTAAATATGCGAAGTAAAGAAAGACTAGCTACTCCTGGTGGTAATGTAAATTATGAAAAATTTTATAATGATATTATCTTAAATTTAAATCAAGATTTAATAAGTGAGCCATTTGATTGTAAAACAAAAACCTTTAAAGAAAAGACTATAATTAATCATAATAAGGTTACAATTATAGAAGGAAGTTATTCGTTACATCCTTATTTTAAGAACTATTACGATATATCAATAGTTTTAAAAATTGATCCAAAATTACAAGTAGAAAGATTAACTAATAGAGAAAAAGATAAAGTACAAAACTTTATCGATCTATGGATTCCATTAGAAAATAAATATTTAAATTATTATAAAATTTTTGATAAAGCTACCTTCTTAATTGATATAAAAAGTGCCTAAAAATCTAAAAACCCTTTAAAAGCCCTGTGAACCCCAAAATTTTTACTTATATTCAAACAGCAAATGTTTGTTTTCTAAATTCTACAGGACTCATATTATTAAGTCCAGTTTTAATTCGAACGTTATTATAGAAATAAATATAATCACTAATTTTTAAC
>JALEXS010000036.1 GCA_022780025.1 Mollicutes bacterium
CCTGTAGAATTTAGAAAACAAACATTTGCTGTTTGAATATAAGTAAAAATTTTGGGGTTCACAGGGGTTTTGCAAGGTTATTTATAAAATAAACGAGTTTTTGAATATTTTTTTATTTTTAAAAACTTTAAATATTTTATATATAACTCTTATAAAAATATTATAAACCTAATTAATATTAATCTCACTTTAATTATTAATTGTTATTAAAAAAAGACTAATTAAATCTATAATTTAGAAATAATTAGTCTTTTAAATTTTAATTACATTTAAGCTTTTTCACTATAATTACTAGGATTTAATTTAGTTCCACTATATTCTTGATAAGTATCATAAGAATAATTAAATGTTGATACTGAATAATTATAATTTGTATTATCCATTAAACTATATAAAATTGTTGATTTACTTTTAATAATTTTATTATTTTTAATAGTTAAATAATCTTCTCTTTCATATTTAACAACAACAGTTTTACTACTATATTGTTCATATATTAAATATAATTTAACTTCTCCATCTTTAGATAAATCTACATCATGATAGTTATATTCAAATTTATATTTTATTGATTCATTTGAATCAATAAAATTCTTACAAACATCATATCCACCACCAAAATAAGCTCTAGAAAATCCAACACTTAAATTATCTTCACTAAAGTTTTCATCGTACTTAGCATATATTACATAATTATTTGGATCATCTTTCCCATAATCTCTAATTAAATAAAACTTATTATCTTTAATACCTACTTCTTCAGTACCATTAATTTTATCAGCATCTCCATAAGTTTGAACAAAATCAGCCTTAACAAAGTTATCTTTATATCTAATCTTTGTATTATCTTCTTTTACTGTAACAGTAATTGCTCCATAATAATTTTCATCAGTTTGAGTACCTTCTTTTTTAGAACAATCATCACTTAAAGATATTAATTTGTTTTTAAATTTAGTAATAAACTGTTCTTCTGTTTCAGGTATCTCTTCTTTATTCTTATTACAAGAAGCTAAGAAATTAATAGATATTAAAGAAGTTAATAATAATAAATACTTATATTTCATATTATTAAGCCTCAATATAAAATCTATGGACATAATCAGTTAAATTAACACTTAAAGTAATTAATTCACCATCTAAAGTAATTTCTCCTTCAGTATATCCAAAACTTGAGTTTTCTGAAGTAATATTTATATTAAATGTAGTTCCACTAATACTATAAGTAAACTCTGTACTACTTATTAATTCATTAGTATCTCTATTATAATATTCAATAGTTCCATTAGTTTTACTACTAAATTTCATAACTCCATCAAATCTATCATATATACTCTTATATCTATAAGTACTACTTAATACCTTATTAACTAATTCTTCATCAGTTAATTTAACTTTAATAGTATAAGTAACGCTTACTTTAATATCAGGATTAGATTCACTATAAAAAGTAATTACTAAATCTTTACTTTCTTTAATATCATTAACACTTAATTGATAATTAATAAATCCTTTACCTTCTTCAACTTTATTAATAGTAGCTAAAGAATCATCACTTAATTTAACTTTAATATCATTATAATCAACACCATTTACACTAGGATATACATTAACTCTTAACTTATTATAAGTAGTATTAGTAAATATAACTTTATTTTTATTTCCACTAATAACACCACTATAAGTATCAGTAAATGTTAATTTAGTTAATTTAGGTCTAGCTACTTTAACACTTACATTAAAACTAATTCCAGTATTACTTTCTAATACAATATTAGCATCACCAAAATCTTTAATATATAAAGCATCTCCACTTAATTCATAACTAGTTTCATTATCTATAGATTTAACACTCATTGTTAAATCTATTGCTTTACTAGGACTATAAGATTTAGCTTCAAATTTAATATATTTCTCAATAGGTAAAGCATCAAATTCGCAGTATATCTTTTGACCATTATCAAAATAATATGCACTAACTTCTTTAACTTCAGTTAAATAATAATTCATTGGATCAGGACGAGATTCACCTAAAGTAGTTGAACTAGTTCTATCTTCATAACTTACTTCATAACTATAATTAACATTAACTTCATATTTATCATTATCACCTCTAGTTTCACCAGTATAACTAGAGTAATTACTACTAATAAATCTACCTAAATTATCAAAATTAACTTCAAAAGAATAACTAATTTTAGTATTTATTCCTTCTTCAGTATAACTATAAGAATAATCTGTTAATGAATAAGTAAGAAAATTATTATCTTTAATAATTTTTTTAGCCTTAATATTAGCTCCACTAGCATTTAAATCAATATTATTAACTAAATTAGAATCAATAAAATTAGATGTATATAAACTAGCTTGCTTTGATAATTGACCAGGAACACTTTTTTCAAGTAAATAACTTAATCCATCTTCACTATTACTACCATTTTTATAAACAGGTAATTGAGAAGAGGAATCAACCCAAGTAGAAGCTTCTGTTCCATTTTTTTCATAATCAGTAATTAAAAAGAACGCTCTAAAAGTATCTGTAGAAGATTCACTATTTCTATAAGTACCAACAGTAGCAAATTTTAAATAATTATCACTAATAGTTTTATTTTCTTTTTTATAAGTTAAACTTCTAGTTCCATTAGATATAGTCATCTCATCATTATAAATAGTAGTTTCTTCATCAATAACTTCTTTAGATGATGTTTTATCTATTACTTCTTTATATTTAACTTTATTAGAACTATTAACCTCTAATTCATAAGCACTACTTAATTTATTAATAACTTCATCTAAAGCTACTGAAGTTTCTTTATTATCACCATTATTATTTTCTTCGTTTCTACAAGAAAATAATGAAATAGAAACTAAGCTCATTACTGGTAAAATTATTGCTCTTTTTAAATTCATAAATCCTCCTCCTATCTAGCCAAAAGACACGAATAAATCGTGCCTTTTAGTTTAACATATTTTCTTAATTAAAATCGATATTAACTTGGCTTTGTTGCATCGTCAAGATTTGCGATTCTGTCCATATATTTGATTGTACAGCCTTTATCTGATCCTCTATATAAGAATTTTAATGATAAAGTTGTGTTACTTGTAGCTTGAACATCTGTAACAGTGTAAGAATCTACAGTTAATGCATCTCCACTAGTAGGAGTAATTGTAAATGTAAAGTCAGCATTAATTACATATGTAAATGTTACTTGTGGATTTGTAGTTGGTTTTGGTTTACCACTTTGAGATGCAATATATGATCCAGTGCCATCTTCATTAAAGTTTATCCATCCACAATCAGTTGTGTATTGTTTACTTTGAACAAAAATTGTATGGGTTGTAATAAATGCTTTTACGCCTTCAACTGTAGGTTTTTTACAAAGATTTACATAAATTGTTTTAGTTTTAGCTGCATCTTCAGTACTTGTTGCTTTAATTCCGATCTCGCCTTCTGCAGTTGGTGTAACGTAATATCCGTCTTCTTTCTTTTCTAATGTAGCTAATTCACTACCTTTAACTAATTCTACAGTACAATCTTGAGGTGCTAAAGAAGGTAAAATAGCTGTATTAACTTTTTGAGCACCATCTTCAATAAAGAAAGTTGAACCGCCATTTCCTAAAGTTAAAGTCATTTCATTAATAACTGGAGCTTCAGAAGTTACTTTAATTTCTTTCATATCACCTTTACCATTATCGAATAATAATGTAAGATCGCCTAATTTATTTACTGTAAATGTTTTATCTTTTTCATTATAAGCTAAGCCACCTTCTTCAACTGATCCGACAAGTTGTGGTTCAACTAATGGTGAACCTTTAACATTACTTAAATAAGGATATAAAGTTGAATTTCCAACAACTACATTATTTTCATCAACATCATACTTTTTATATTCTTTATATTTAATGTATTGTAAATTAACATCATATTCAGTAGTAAATAATTTATCAAAGTCTAATTCACATTCACCTTGATTTTTATCAGCTGCTCTATTATAAACTAATTCATAGTTATATTCGGTATATTTTAAAACAGCATCTTCTTTTAAAACATTATTTGTTCTATCTAAACCACTACTATAATAATCATTTTTAAATGATAAAGAATGTAAGAAATTATCGCCGTCAATACTAAACTTTAATGTATAAACATGGCATGAAGTATTAATAGTGCTTGTACTTGTTATACCACTCATTTCAACACTATAAGTTTTGCCATCTTCGGCTAATGTAGGTTCACTAATTTTAATTGTTTCTGGAATCATAGTTGTCGAATAGAAAACTATATCACTATTTTCACCAAAAGCTTTATTGACAATACTTTCTAAATAGCCAGTTGATTGTGTATAAGCAATTGCTTCATCTTCGCTCATTGATCCAATACCGTTATAAGTTTCACCTTCTTTTAAAATTTTATTAGTTTTTACAGAAGTGCTAGTTGTTGGGTCAGATGATGGTGAATTATCACCAAATCTTGTGGTACGTTGATTATAGTTAAATGTATAAGCTTTACCTGGTATATAACCTTTTGTAGTGGTTTCTCTACTAAAGCCATTAGAGCCACCTTCACTTGTCCAACTATCTAAAGTAATAAAGTTATTATAAACTTTTGCTTCATTAACTTGATGAGTTTTACTAGAACCATTATCAGCATCATAAGTTAAAGTAGCACTCTTTAATTTTTCTGCTTCAACTTCAGTAGCCATACGAAGTTGCATTGCTGCCCAATCTACTTTTTCAGCTACTTCTCCATCTTTGTTAAACTCAAGAGCGGTCAAGTCAACTGGAGTAACTTCATCTGCTGGTTCAACATATGGAGCATCTTTTTCAGCTACTTTAATAGTGACATTACTCTCTGGCATTGTGAAAGTATATTGAGCATCAGTTTTAACTAATGCTATTTCTTTTAAACCATCATAAAAAACTTTTACATAATCTAAAACATAGTCTGCACTATCACTTACAACATCAAAAGTAATAGTAGTTCCTGCTTCAACTTTGTCAGTAACATTTAAATTTTGCACTTTCAAATGAGTTGCATTTAATGTTTCGACTGCATATTTTGTTGCTTCTGGTTCAGGTATTGGTGGGCAAACTTGATTACCACAGCTAGTTAAACCGCCAAAAGTCATAAAGGACGTTGCTAATAACGTTAAAAATAAATTTCTTTTTCTCATAAATCCCCCTTAAAAAGTAATCAATCGTTAATCTTTGATAACTTGTTAACTATTTTATATCGTTTATTTATCTTTTTTTGATTTGTTTTTATCGTTAATATTGCATTAATAAAAATTAAAAAATAACGATTAAATCATTTATTTTTGTAATTATTTAATCTTAAATATAGCTAATAAATAATGGTATTTTTATAAATTTACGCAATTCTAATAGTTAAAATACAATAATATCCGTAATAATCAACTAATTCTAAATTAACATTTATGTCATTGAACTTATAATTATCTTCATCTACTTTCGTATAATTTGCTTTAATTAAATCATTTTTATAATTATTTATAGTTTCTTTAACAAGAGTTTCACTAGCTTCTTCATCGAATTTAATAAAGATTGATAAAGATTTTTCAGTTATACTACTTGGATCAAGAGAAATATTTAAAGCATTTTTAAAGAAAGGTAAATTATAATCTTTTCCTAATAAATTAGTTAAAGCATTATCGATTTGTTCGTCATAATCTTTCTAGCTATTAAAATCAGTAAAGACATATTGAGTATTTTTTACTTCATAAAATAATGAATATTTATTACTCATATCATCATATAAAATAGATAAATTAATTCGATAATTATTAGATTCATTTGTATATGTATATGTTTTATTTTCGTTATCTAAAAACGTTAACTTATATCCTTTATTAATTAATAAAGTTCTATAATCATTTAATATATTATTAACAACTTCAATATCACTAATTAAATCAGTAAAAATTGTTATTAATCCAGTCTTTCTATTTAATGTATAATCATAAGTTATTCCATCTAAATAAGGTAAAGAATTAACGTCAATCATTACTTTATTAAATTCATCTTTATAACTATTATTATATTCATAAAACCCTTCTAAAGGTGTATATTTTGTTGCATTTTGAGTATCCAGGTTCATTATTTTATTATTTAAATCTTTAAAAATATATGTCAATTCACCATTTAATAAGCCTAGTAAAGAATACTCTAAATGTAACTCTAAATTATTATCTTTATTAAATAATAAATATACACTTCCATCAATTGCGTTTTGTCCTTTATAATCACTAATGACTTCTTTAGTAAAATCATTACTAATTCCATAAGGTAAATAATATTTATTATCTAATTTAGTAAATATTGCACTAGAAAAATTAAATGTAGGTACATCTACTTTAATTCCTTTATAAAATCTTTTCATTTCTTTAACATTATTTAATGAATCGATATCATAATATGACATTGTATTATCACTATTATATTTATAAAAAGATTTTACTAATATTTCATTATTATTATCATCAAAATCAATCTGCTCACTATAATAACTATCTTTATTATATTTATATAATGAATTTAATATAATTTCACCACTATACATTGAATCTATTACTTCTACTGTATAATTGTTATTAGTCTTTATATTATTAAAAAAGTCTTCTAATTCCGTATATTTATTATCTAATTTAGAAATTACTTTGACATTATTTTTATTAACATCACTAACTTTTAAATAATATTCACTCATTACTTTAACACTATTTATTTCATATTCATCAGATACAATTTGAATTGTATCTAATGAATTATCTTTAAAATTAAATATAACCTTATTAACATCTAAATCATCATAA
Organism: Mollicutes bacterium; assembly: GCA_022780025.1. Lineage (GTDB taxonomy): Bacteria > Bacillota_I > Bacilli_A > RFN20 > CAG-826 > Onthovivens. The sequence goes on from JALEXS010000036.1 coordinate 6,831, forward strand.
GTAATATGATATACTAAATCATTTTTATATTTACCAATATATTCATAACTATTATTACCATTATTTTTAAAATCTAATTTATTATTAATATAACTAGTAAAAGGACTTACTAAAAAAGAATCTTTATATAAAACTAATTCATCATTATAGTCATAAACAAATTTATGATCTATTTCGTTATTAATAGTTAAATAATCTTCATTAACATATCCATTATCATCTTTAGAATAATAATATTCATAATTAACAAAATTATCTTTATTATCATAAGATTAATAATATGCTTTATCTAATCCAATACTTGTAATACATTGATATTCAATTACTTCATTAGATTCTAATAATGTAATTGTATTATATCCAGTATATGTAATAGAAGTAATCTTATCTTCAATTAATTTATCAATTGGATCAATTTTATTAACATCTTCTTTATTACATGAAATTAATACACTAGATAAGCTAATAATTAGTGAATATAAAATAAATTTAGTCTTCATAAATTCTCCTTTTATACATTATATATATAAAATAAAAATTGACATTAAATAATTACATGAAAAAAAGTAGTTATTCACTACTTTATTCTTTTATTTTAATTGTTTTATCGATGTTACCATCAACTTCAATTACTTGATTTAATAAGAATTTACAATGCATATCATATGTATTTTCAGATTCTTTTGATTCATATGTACCATCATAAATTAAATTAGTAATTACATTTTTATCATTAAATGAACAAGTAACATTACAATCAAAGATAATTTGTTGATAAGTAAATTGAACTGTTCCTTTTAAAGAAATTTCATCTTTTTTACTAATAAAATAAGTTTTATTATTAATACTATTAATAAAATCAGTAGTTGCTCGATTATTACTAATAGAATTATTAATCATATTAGCTAATCCGCTTTGATAAGAGGAAATAGTTTTTTCATTATTAATAGTTTGAGTTTTAAACTCTTCATTTTTATAAGTATTAGTAATTAAAGTTTTATCTTCTTTATTAAGATAATTTTCTTCAAAAGTTCCACTTATTTCTTCACCTGGATTATTAGTAGATTTATCAGTTATTTGACTAATACTTTCTTGATAACTATAAAGATCATCTTTATTAGAATCACCTAAAAATCCAAAGTAAGTAATTTGAGTAAAATCAAACTTAGTGTCTTTACCTTGTTCATCTTTAGTGTTAGATAAAATAGATAATTTAACGCCTTGTTTAAAAAATAACCTTGCAGAACTAAGCTCTTTTTCTTTATTTTCATTAAAATAATTATTAAAATCTTCTTCAGTAATATCTTTCTTTTTATCTATTTTATTAACTAAATAATCTTTAAAATTAGAGCGAGCTAAAATCTTATTAGTTTCTTTTTTATCACAAGAAACTAATGTAAAAATTGAAAAAAGAATTAATACTAATGTTAGCTTTTTATTCATTATTATTTTTTCCTTCATCTAATTCAATGATTTCTTTCTTATATTTATTAACTTCTTCAGTATTAGCCAAAATGAAATGTCCTGGAACAATTTCAACTAATTTAGGCTTTTCAACACTATAATCATGTGCCTTACTTGGTTCGTAAATTATACGTTTTCTATTTTTCTCTGAAATTGGATTTGGTTTAGGAATTGCACTTAATAAGCTCTTAGTATATGGATGAAGTGGATGTTTAAATAATTCATCACTACTAGCAAGTTCAACAATTTCGCCAAAATACATAACAGCAATACGATCACAGAAATATTTAACAACACTTAAATCGTGAGCAATAAACATAATTGTTAAGCCCATTTCTTCTTTTAAATCATTAAGTAAGTTAATAATTTGAGCTCTAATAGAAACATCTAAAGCACTAATTGGTTCATCACAAATTAATAATCGTGGATTCATAATTAAAGCACGAGCAATACCGATTCTTTGGCGTTGGCCACCACTAAATTCATGTGGATAACGGTTAGCATAGTCAGCGATTAAACCAACCTTTTCTAATACTTCAACAACTTTCTTATGATTTTCTTCTCTATTATGATGTCCTTGAATTTTTAAACCTTCTTGAATAATATCTTCAACAGTCATTCTTGGATCTAAAGAATCGATTGGATCTTGGAAAATCATTTGAATTTCACTCATGACTTTCTTATTATCTTTCTTTAATGGCTCTAAGATTTTATTGATTTCTTCAATCTTTTCATCTCTAGTCTCAACTAATTGAGCCATCTTTTGATTATGAGTTTCTTCATCTAAATTAGATTTATCTAATTCTAAAGAATTCTTTTTAAATTCTTCGTTGATATCTTTTAATTTAGCTTTTAAAATCTTGATTTTATCACCATTATTAGTTAATTTAGGAGCGTTCTTTTGATCATATTTAATTTGCTTAATTTTAGCTTTTTGAACACGAACAATTTCATTACGTTTTGCTTCTTCTTTTTCTAAATTAAGCATTAAAATACTTTCTTTAGCTAAATAAGCATTTTCTAAATTGGTTTTACATTCATCTAATTGATGTTTAACTTCTTCTTGAGTTAATTTGCCTTCTTTTAAAGATGCTTCTAATTCTTTAACTTTAAGAGCATAGGCATCTTTATTTGCTTTTTTAAGATCAGCAAGTTCTTTTTTAACACTCTTTTTATATTGATTAAATCTAATATTAGTAAATTTTATTTCTTTTTCGTTCCATCTACTACCAGCACTAATTCGATAGCCATTATAGTAAACTGAACCACTAGTAATATCATAAAGTCTAATAATACTACGACCAGTTGTAGTTTTACCACATCCTGATTCACCAACAACGCCAAAACATTCACCTTCTTTTATTTGGAAAGAAATGTCATGGACTGCTTTAATCTTATATTTTTTAGGTCCTTTTCCGAAGAAAAAGAATTGTTTTAAATGATTAACACTTAATAAAACATGATTTTGTACTAATTCTTCTTTATAAGTACATTTACTAGTAATATTTTTAATTTGTTCTTCTAAAGGAAGTTCACTTAAAGGGTTAATTTCGCTATCACTAGGTGGTACATGTTCACTATATTCATTAGAAGAATCAATTCTATTTTCATCTAAAACATCTGCTATTTCTTTAATAGCTTTACCTTCATCGGTGTTAGATATAGGATTTTTATTCTCCTTCATTTTCTTTTACCCCCTTTAATGCATTATTAATTCTTTCTTTAACAATACGTGGCATTTCAACTTTTGGAGCATCTGGATATAATAACCAAGTTGCTGCGTAGTGAGTATCACTTACTTTAAAGAAAGGTGGCTCATATTTAAAATCAATTGCCATCGCATATTTACTTCTTAAAGCAAAAGCATCTCCTTTAGGTGGGAAACGTAAATCAGGTGGAGTACCTGGAATTGCTTCAAGTTTTTCTTTAGAATCGATATCAGGAATAGATGATAATAAAGCCCATGTGTAAGGATGTTTTGGTTCGAAGAATACTTCACTTGATAAGCCATATTCAACAATCTTACCAGCATACATTACAGCGACACGATCAGCCATATTAGCAACAACACCTAAATCGTGAGTAATAAATATACAACTTAATCCTCTTTCATGTTTAAGTTTATTAATTAATTCAAGAATTTGAGCTTGAATAGTAACGTCAAGAGCAGTTGTAGGTTCATCACAAATTAAAATATCTGGATTAGCAGTTAAAGCAATTGCGATAACAATTCTTTGTCTCATACCACCACTAAATTCAAATGGATATTGCTTAAAACGTTTTTCAGGAAGAGGAATACCAACTTCTTTCATAACATCTAAAGCCATCTTTTTAGCTTCTTTTTTAGTAATTTTTGTTTTATTAACAAATTCTTCTTTAGCAGCTTCGATTTCTTTTTCTAATTTAGATATTTCTAATAAATAAGAAGCATAATCTTTATTTGGAATTTCTTCTAAAACTAATTCTTTTTTATCAGAAGTACGAGTTAAATTAATTTCAAAATTCTTCTTTTTCTCTTTATTAAATTTTTTAGTAGCTAATTCATTACGAGCTAAAATTTCATCAATTTCTTTAAGCAAATCAGGATTAGTTTGTTCTAATTCTCTACGTAATAAACTAATCTTATTTTTATAATCGCTAATCTTATAATTGATAGAATCAACAGTTTCTTTTAACTTTAAAGTAATCTCAGCTTTATACTCAAGATTATCTTTTTTAGCAACTACTTTAGCTTTCTTTAATCTAACTAATAATAATGGTTTTAATTCTAAATATCTGAGTTTAGCAGACTTTTTATTATTTTTAATATAGTTTTTACGGTCTAAAATTCTTTTAAGATAATCAAATTCACCATCAATATTAAAATTCTTTTTATATTCTAAAATTTCTTCTAATGACTTTTGAGCATGAGCTAATCTAATATCATAAACTTTATTTTTTTCTTCATCTTGAGATAAAGCTTTATGTCTATTAATATGATCGATTTGATAATTTAAATTATTTATTTCAACATCTAATAAATCATAAATTTTTCTAAAATGTTCTTTGATTTTTTCATCTAAAGTTAATTCATTTGTAGCTTCTTTAATTTCTTTATTTTTCTTAATAAGTTTTTGTTCTTTTTTATAATCTTTTTCAAATTGATCTAATAAGCTTAACTCATTATCACATTTACTAATTTCATATTTATAATTAGCACGATTATTACGGTAAGCAACTAATTCTTTAGAAATTAATTCATTATATCTTTTCTTTAAGATATTTGAATTAATCATTGTTGCTTCAATAATTTGTTTACCTACTTTCATAATAGGATTTAAAGAACTAAGAGGATCTTGGAAAATCATTCCAATTTTATGTCCTCTAATACGGTGAAATTCTTCTTCACTAACTCTAACTAAATCTTCGCCTTCATAAAGAATTTGACCACTTTCAATAATAGCATTTTTAGGTAAAATACCCATGATAGTTTTACTAGTAACACTTTTACCGCTACCACTTTCACCGACAATGCATAAAGTTTCACCTTTATATAAATCAAAGCTTACACCTCTAACAGCATAAACCATCCCTGAATCGCTTCTAAAAGAAACTCTTAAGTTTTCTACACTTAATACTTTTTCTTTATCTTTATATGTAATATTAACTCTTTTTTCCATATTATTCATCCGATCCTTTCAAAGATGGGTTAAAGGCATCTCTAAGCCCATTACCAAATAAATTAAACGAAATCATTAATAAAGCAATAATAATAGCAGGGACAACTAATAAATGAGGATAAGATTGAAGGAATTTTTGGTTATCAGATAAAATAACACCAAGAGATTGTAATCCTTTAAGTCCAAGTCCTAAATAAGATATAGTAGCTTCACTAAAAATAACGCTAGGAATCATTAATACACTACTTGTAATAATAGTACCCATTGCATTAGGTAAAATGTGTCTAAAAATAAGTCGAACATTGCCAGCACCTAAAGTTCTACTAGCTAAAACGTATTCTCTACCTCTAAAACGATAGAATTGAGTTCTAGTAACAGCACTAGTTCCAATCCAACCAGTTAAACATAATGCTAAACAGAATATCCAGAATGATTGACCAAATTTTAAGATCATTAAAGTCATCATAACGATCCAAGGTATACCACTTAAAATATCAGTAAATCTTTCCATAAGTAAATCTGGTAATCCACCAAAATATCCAGCAATAGACCCCCAAACTAAACCAAAGATAAAACAGATTGCACTAGATATTAAACCTAATAATAAAGATGTTCTTAAACCAATAAAAACAATTTTAAGTAAATCTTGTCCTACTTGATTAGTACCAAATAAGAAAGTAGGCATCTTGTCATAACCTAATAATTTATAATTATAAATACCACATTCAAATTTATAATAAACATTACCAGTTTCATCACTAGATAACTTAACACTATTAACATAGACTATTGGAGTATCATCATATCCCATTTCATAAAGATTAACATTTATATAATTACTACGATTTGTAATAAAATCTTTAGGTAATTTACCTTTATCAATATAATTTTGAATACTACTTTGATCAATTGTCATTTGCTTTATACCATAGACTGCATCATAAGCATCATAAGTAAAATCAACATAATAACAAGTAGCACCCTTAAGTTCACGGGCACCATTACCAAAACTATAAATATTCCAATAACTTAATTTATCACTACTATCAATATATAATTTTTTACAAGCATCAGTAATAGATACATTTTCATCAGTAGTATTATTTACTTCATAGAAGAAATTCTTAATTGGAATAAATGTATTAGTTTTACTACTAGCTTTTAAATTAAATGAAATATAAGCATTTTCATATTTTGTAATTGTAGGAGCTTTTTCAGTTAATATAGAATTTAAATTAATAATTTTATTATTTACTTTTTCATTAAAATCTTTTAAAACAATTTGATTTTCATTTAAAACTCCTGCTTCTTGAGTTTCACTAGGATATTCAAAAGTAATTGAATATTCACCTAATTCATAACCATCATAAGTATCATCACTAAGCATATAATTAATTAAATAATTATTAGTACTTAAATCAATAGATATTGAAGGAGAGAAATATTTAACTAAGTGGTTATTAATATATTCTTCACTATCATTACTTAATTTATCACTAGAAATAATAATACTTCCACCATTACCATAAGGAGAAGGAACATTAGTGACACCTTGTTTAGGTAAAGATAATTTAACTATACTACTTTTTTCAAAACTAATTGTATATCCTTGAACTTTACTTTCACCAGGATACATATAACCATTACTATCTTTAGTAGATGGATCAGCTATTTTATCTTTATATTCAACAGTTCCATCCCAAAAACCAGTACCAGCATCAAATAATTTAGGTGGCAAAAATTGTTCAACTGGATGTTGTTTTTCTGTATCATAAGTAATCGCTACAGGTAAAACAAAACTTAAAACAAGTAAAACACCTAAAATAACTGCGCCAGTAACACTAGATTTATTCTTACAAAATCTTTTTAAAGCATCTTTAAAGAATGTGGTAGGTTTATTTTTAAATTTAGTATCATGAATTGATTTATCAATTTGAACTAATTTAAAATCATCATTATTTAATTTAACAGAATGAGAAACATTACCACTATCAATATATTGAAATTCTTTTTCTTCCATAATTAATTCTTAGCCCCCATTCTAATACGTGGATCAATAAAGCCATAAGATAAGTCTACTAAAACGCCAGCAAGTAAACTAATAAGAGTAAATACAGCCATATCAACCATTAAGACGTTATAATCTTTTAAATTAATAGCATCTATAAATAAACTTCCAATTCCAGGGATAGCATAAAGTTGTTCAAGAATCATACTACCGCCTAAAACACTAATAAATGAAGAAATAATTGATGGTAAAATAGGAACCATCGCATTTCTTAAAGCATGTCTAATAATTGATTGAGTTTTTGTTAAACCTTTAGTTCTAGCAAGTAAAAGATAATCACTACTCATAACTTCACAAAGTTCAGCTCTAGTAAAACGTGTATAACTAGCAACAGAACCAAAACAAAGTGATAAAACAGGTATGACATAACCTGCTACTTTTGTACTAGTTGAGGCTGTTTCACTTGGCCATTGCATAGGTAGCCAATTATTAGAAAAACAAAGCCAAAGCATTAATAAAGAAATAACAACAAAACTAGGAACACTAATAAAAACCATAACAATAGTTGATATAAAGTGATCAGTTAATTTATTCTTTTTTAAAGCAGCGACTATACCAAATAAAATTCCTAAAGGAACACTAATAAATACAGATATAATATTAATTCTTAAAGAATATGTTAATCTACCAGCAATAATGCTCATTGCATCGACATTAGGATCAATATCAGTTGATGTACCCCAATCCCATTTTGTAAAAATGTTCCTTAGCCAGTTTCCATATTGGCTCATAACTGGTGTTGAATAATAATAATATGTACCAAAACCATAGTCATATTGCCATAAAAGTTCACCATAAGCTGGGTTAGGTTCACTGAAAGCTTTAACATAACCTAAAGCTACTTGTTTTTGATAAAAACCAAAAACAACACTAGGAAGTCCTGCTGGCTTAGAAATAGGAAGCATTTTCATAAATATAAAAGTTAAACTAAGAATAATAAAAGCAGTAACAACAGCTAATAAGATTCTTTTAATAACATACTTTGTCATCCTCTTCCTCCTAAATATACTTTTAATATTATATCAATAATATTAAATATGAAAAAGAAGAAATTAGCACAAGTATGATAAACTTGTGCTAATATTCTTCAATTAATTAAATAATAACTAATTAACCTTGATATGGGTTACGTTTTGTGTGTTTAACTTCAATATAACTTGATGAAGTTAATGTATCACTACCACTAACAAATTGCATATCATAGTTAATTTGGAATGTAACTTTTGTACCAGTAATAATCTTGTCACTATTATCAGCATTAGTTGCATCATATTTGATTTTAAATGTAATAGTACCAGCATCACTATCTGCACCAGTAACTACTGCATCATTAACTAAATATGTAGCATAAGCAGTTTCAGATTGACTCTTATTATATTGGACGAAGACATAAATTCCATCATCACTATTAATAGCAACTTTTACATCTTTAGAACCACTAAGAATACTAGCTTTTGTCCAAGAAATAACTACATCATAAGATTTATCTTCTGAATTAAATTCCATCTTACTAACTTTTAAAGTAAATGGAGCAACGATTTGACCTTTAGAATCAATTGAAGTACCACTATTAGCAGCAGTAAATAAACTATCAAATGACCAAGTTTTACCTTCATAAACTAATGTATTATCAATGGTATCAGTTGGAACGCCCCAGTTAAGAGTAAATCCACTACTATCATCACTCTTTAAAACTTCTAAGAAGTTTAATGGGTTTAAAGCATTACCAGAAATAGAACCAAATCCTAAATCGAAGTTACCAACTTGTAAATGTTTACTATAAACATCTTCATAGTTACTAGTACCATCATGATTTACGACATCTAATTTAAATTTACCACCACTAACGGCGTTATCATTAAATGCACTTTCAATGTATTCTTCAATCTTAGCACCATAGTTTTTAGTATCATCAGTATTCATCCAATAAATATCGATTGTTTCGTGATTTTTATTTGGATTAGTTAAGTCATAACTTCCTGCAGCAACACATTCTTGAAGAGCTTTTTTAAAGTGATTAATTGCAGCATCTTTATCATAACCATAAGTTTCTGGGAATCTAGTAGCTAAATTAGCTTTATGATAAACTGTATCGTTATAAGATAAACCTGCTTCTGGATCATATAAATAAGCATCACCGAAGTAATCTTGTGAAGGAATTGTACCTAAACTTTCAGCATATTCTTTTCTATTAATACATTCATTTAAACCTCTTAAGAAATTCTTATTAGACATAAGAGCTTTAACGGTGTATTTAACACTATTTGCTTTCTTTTTAAATACTTTTTCATAGTGAGCATCCCATTGTGCTTGAGTTGCACTATTAACATTAAGTTTAAATGTAGAATCACCTAAAGTTTCATGTTTTCTAGGATCACTAGCATATTTTTCAAGTTGACCTTGAGGAATTGAAGAAGTATCAATTACTCCTTGTTCAAACAAATTTAAGACAGTTTGTTCATCTGCTCCTGCTTTAATAAAGCAGTGAATTCCAGGAATCTTATATCTAGATTTAATTGATTCATCATTATCTTTATAAATGTTATCGATATATTTATCATTCTTTTTAAAGACAATTTCATTTTGATCACTGTTCCAGCTTTCAAGCATATAAGGCCCCAAGCAAAGAATATTATCAACAACAGTTCTATTATGTTTACTATCGTTAGATCCGTAATATGTCATACCACCGATTTCAGTAACAAAATCTTTTGGGAATGGCATTGTAAGATTACCAGCTAAACTATATTTAGCATAGAATGTTGTAGTTGATTTAGCTAATGTAAATACTAAAGTATCTTTTGTTCCTTCTTTAACTTTAATACCAACATTTAACTTTTCCCATAATTCATCATCAACACCACCATCACTTAAGTTATAGTAAGCATTAGCACCAGCTAAAGTACCATCACTTGTAATAGAAGTCATTTCAGCACCACGGGATAAATTATTTTTCTTAGTTAATAATTGTTTATAAGCGTTGATATAATCTTCAATTTCAACTGGTCTACCATCATATCCTTTACCAGTAGAAGCATCATATTTTCCTAATTTTGTAGATGTTGTTCTATAAACTAATCCACTATTTTCATATGTTTTAACTTTAACTTCAAATTGAGTAGCAAAGCCACTAGCATTAGCATTAGTTGGAACTGGATTTTCACTAATTGCTAAACTTGGATACCATTCATAACCAGTTTTAGTCTTATTCATTTTAGTTGACCATAAACCAGTAGAAATATAACCATATAAATCACCAGTAACACTACCTTGAGAATTCAAGTAATTAATATTACTTGGTTTAGTTGAAAGTAATGAGTGATAATATGACTTCCATTCAGTATTTTGTGAAGCATTAGCAAGTTCAGCAGGTTGAGTAATTTCACCATCTGTTAAATTACCATAACCATAACCTGGAATATATTTATCAGCACCAGTTTTAACACGTGGATTATATAAAACATATCCACCATTTTGGAATAAAGTAATACCCATTAAGGAATTATCTAAAGCCCAACCTTCAAGTTTTCCAATAATTTCAGCTTTTTCTTCATAAGATTTAGCTTGGAAATTATAACCACCACTAGCTTGAGATGCACTTTCTTCTACTTTAATAGTAATTTTTTTACTAATACCACCATAAGTAGCTGTACAAGTAATAATTGCTTCACCAACACCATTAGCAGTAATTTGACCATTTACTGGATTAACAGTAACGATACTAGGAGCACTTGAAACATATTCAAATTCTTTAGTAGCATTAGATGGGCTAATTTCCATTGGAACTACAGAATTAATTTCTCCTTTATACATTAAATTATTACTAACACCAGCTTGTAAAGTGAAATCCTTAACATCTACTTTTTGAGTAGGTGATGGTGGAGTTGGTGTATCAGGGGTTTTTCGACAACTAGTAGCACCAAACGTGACTAAGCATAGAGTTGCAAATCCTAGTACAAACTTACCTTTTCTCATAATTTTTACCTCCTATAATAAAAATAAACAAAAATATTTCATTCTATTTATGCTTTGTAAATATATAACTTTTTAAGTTATATTTTTAAATATGAAATATCTATTAATAAAAAATTAATAAATATTCAATAGTAATGATTATATCACACTTTTTTTATATACAAAAATATAAAATTAACGCAATTAATAAAAAAATAAAAGAAATAAATATATATCCAAGGGGTGAAAGTTTATTTTCTTTACGATTTTTTTGCTTTTTTTCTTTATATTCATAAAGATCTTTATACTTTTTTTCTTTCTTAATACTTAATGAATATGGGATTACACTAAATCCATAACTAATAGAATCAAAAAATCCTTCATTATTAACATAAGATAATAAACCAATAATAAATACAAAAAATCCAGCTAAAAATAATCCATCACAAGCGATAGCTAAATTCATATTAAATCTTATTAGATAATAAATTAAAAAGAATATAATTCCGATAACTAATCCAATAAGAGCACTAAATAAAATAACTTTTAATTTATTCTTCATTTTTTACTTTTTAATAACAATAAGGAGCTCAAACGAGCTCCTTAATTATAACTTAATTTAAACTAATTATTTAGTTTTTTTCTTTTTTCTAATAGCTAATGTTGTAGCTAAACCACCAAGAGCTAAACTAGATAAGACAATTGAACTAGCAATAACGCTTCCGCCACAACCTTTTTTACCAGTTGAGTAACTGCTACTTGCTTGACCAACAATCTTAAATTGAGCATCTCTTAATCTAAATGAAATAGTTTGACCATCACTACTTAAAGTGTAATTAGTGATTTCTGGAGTAAGTCCACTAGCTAAAATTCTATAAACTTTAAATCCAGCTTTGAAATCTTTAACACTAACTGTAACTATTTTACTTGATTTAGATAAACTAATTGTTTGACCATTAGCATCTAATAAAGTTTCACTATAAGTTCTAGTTAATGTAGATCCTTCTAATTTATCAGTAATTTCTTCAGTTAATGAATAACCAGGAGTTAAGTTACTATCATTGAATAATACGCCACCTTTAGAAAGATTATTGACATTAAATAAGTATTTATTACTACCATAAGCAGCATCAACAGCTTCTAAATAAACCTTTCCATCTGGACTATTTTCTTTAATTTCACTTAATTTAACTTCAGCATAGTAACTTCCATCACTGACTTTTGTAAATTTACCATCTCCAATAAATCCACCATTGAAGCTAGCACTATATAAGTAATCTTCTTTGAAGTAAACTCTTAAATATTCAGTTCCTTTTACTTTAGTAATTTCTACTTTAGTAATTTCTGGAGATTCACTATCAATAATAATTTTAACTTCTTTAGTAAATGTTTTTGTTTCACCAAATTTACCAGTTACACTTCCTTGATAAGTGAATTTCATTCTTAATGTGTATTCACCACTATCAAGCATTTCACTTCCACCTGCAGTTTTTGTTAATGGAATAAATGCATGAGCTCTATGAGCAATAAGATTTCCAAGCCAGCTAGCTCCAGCAAATGATTTTGCTAAGCCATCAGTAGAAGTACTAAATAATGGATCATAGAATCTTGGGTGATTTCTATTACCACTAGCATCAGCTCCTAAAACATCAAGAGCATAATCTTTACCATCAGGTCCAATTAATTCAATATTTGAATTATTAATTGCTCTATTAACATAAAGTTGAATGAATAATCCACTTGTAGCACCACTAGCACCAACATAAAGTTTATTACCATCTACTTTATTAATAGGAGTTGTAATTTTCTTAATATTACTATTATTAAGCCACATTTGTTGCATATTAGTTAAGAATGCAGATTCTTTATAAATATCATTAATATTAATAGCGCCAATATATGAACCATAATCTGCTTCAACTAAAGATAATCTCTTAGCTAAAGTATTTAAGATATCACTACCATAGATTTTGCCTTCTTCTTTTTCAAAATCAAATGGTTCGACTGGTTCTTGAGCAAAATAATCACCATAGAATCCCATATAAGGAATATTTAAATCAGTTAATTCAGTTTTAGATGTATCAACTGGTGATAAATATACATATCCTTCTAAATAAGTTCCGTTAGGGAATTTTTCTTCAATTGCAGCTTTTTCTTCAGTAGTTAAGCTAGTAGAAACATTAATTGTAGTTTCTCCATTACCTTTAATAACTACTTCATCTAAATCAACTTTCTTAATTAATTTATCTTCAATTGATTGGAATTCTTTTCCCATATATTCTGGGAATTCTGGATCATTACCAGGTTGAACTTCTTCAGTATAAGTAACAGTATCTGGTTTTAAAACAAAGATTGAAGCTTTATATTTAACGTCACTAGTAAGTTCACTATGAGCTTTAAATGAGAATTTAATATTACCTTGAGCAATATCTTCATTATTATAAAGTTCAACTTTAGCTTTCTTTTCAGTTGTTCCTTCTAAATAAATCTTAGATTTAAGAGCTTCACCGACATCAACCATACCAGACCCACTTCTTCTAGGAGAATATAATGAATTAATACCTTCATCACTATCTTTACTTAAATCGACATAGCCTGTTTTACTACTTGTAACTTTAGCAGTAGACATAGTTCTCATTGGAATAGTATCTTTATAGGCTTTAGTTTCTTCTTTAGTTCCAGTATTATTTTCACTTATTAATAAAGCAACAGCACCACTATAGTTAGGAGCACTCATACTAGTACCACTTAAATATTTATAAGCTGTTTTATCTTTAATAAATTCATAAGTTGTATAATCAGTTTTATCACCTGGAACTGGTCCTCTAATAGCACTACCTGGAGCAGTAATATCAGGTTTAATTCTTAAATCATAAGTTGCACCATCAGTAGAGAATTCACTCATTTTACCAACATTAGCATTAGCTCTATCGGTATTAGCAGCAATAGAAAGTACTTTATTAGATGCATTCTTTAAATTATTACGATCTTTTTGTAAAACCATTGCAACAGGAACTGTAATAGATTCAACAAATTTAGAGAAATCCATTCTCATATTGAAATCTGTAGCACCTGGATCATTATTAACAATAATTACACCAGCTGCTCCATAAGTAATAGCATTAATAATTTTGGTAGTAAAAGCAACACCACCACCTCTATCAACAACACAAATCTTATTAGCTAAAGGTCTAGCATCACTTCCTTCAGGGAAAGTTTTTTCAAAATCAGCAGTTTCACCAAATCCATCAATATAAACATATTCAATTTCAGTACCGATTTCATCAACTAATTTTGAGAAAGGTAAATCTTCATTTAAAGAATCATTTCTTTCTTTAGTAGCTTGATCATCATAACTTACAGCATTACTTCCAACAATAAATGCTTTATCATAGTGTTGAATTTCAAGGTTACCACTACCAATAGTCATAACATCTTCACTATTTGCATAACTTCCTAAAGTACCATTATCAACAAAATCTTTTAAATAATTAGCATAAGGACCCATTGAATTATATAATTGACGTCCGTTATTTCCAGCACTAACACTACAAATAGTTCCGTTTTCTTTTAATTTCTTAAATACTTTAAATGATTCACTCTTTCCGTCAAAATCATCTAAATCTTGGCCTAAAGACATATTTAAGACATCAACGTTAAGAGTTAAAGCATCATTTAATGCTTTTAAAATAACACTATCATTAGCACCAGTTGATGGAACAACACTATTACTAACATCAATTGATAAAGGAACATTATCAGTAAAAACCTTCATTAAAGCAAGTTGAGCATCAGGTGCTACGCCTTGATAAGTAGGATCATTTCCAGCAATAATACCAGCAACGTGAGTACCATGTTCACTATAAGGTGAATAAGCATCAAAATCTGGAACATATTCAATTGAAGAATAGCTTGTATATTTTGTTTCTTTACCATCTTTTCTTGTATAATAAGCAATTACTTCGCCACTATCATCATTTTCAGTATAAACTGTACCACCATAATCATAGGCAAATGGTATTTTACTATTTATATAAGTTGAGTGAGTTGTATCACTTTTAGCATAGAAACTATCACCAGCATTATTAATTAAAGTAGTAATTTCATCTTCAGTATATTTAACTTTAGATGCATCTAATGGTTGGAAAGCATTATGAGCAGTATAAAAACCACTATCTAATACAGCAACTAAAGTGCCTGCACCTTTATTAGATGAAGTAGGTACATTCATTGTATCTAAACTGTTATTAGAAACTGTACCAGTTCCACTACTACCACTATCTAAAGTAACTGATTCATTAATTGCATTATAATCAGCACCTTCAATCTCACTATTTGTCATATCAGCAAAACGATATACCTTATCTTCAGTAACACTTTCAACTAAAGGCATATTTTCAATGACTGAGACTTTATCTTCATTAACTCTTAATAACATTGCGTTAGTAGCTTTTGTGTAATTTTCAACAAATTCATAATTAAAACCAATGTAATTATGTAAAGCTTTTCTAAAAGCTTCTTGAGAAGCTTCAACATCACTTTCACTATTACTAAAAGGATCAACATTTAAAGAAACAATAATTGTTTTATTTAATGGATCTTTTGTTACTTTATTATAATCAGCTGAACTAATTGTAAAACTTAAAGCACCAAGAGTTAACATCATTAATCCTATTTTTTTCATAAATTCTCCTTTCTTTTCATTGAAAGACCATCCTAAAGGATGGCTTTCATATTGTATTTAATATATTACTTATTTAGCAGTTGAATGTAAATAATTATATACTGGTTCAAATTCTACACCAAAGTGAGAATAGATAACTTCATCATTTGGAATAATATAGCCTTCACCAATTAAATAATTTGTAAAGACTACATCGTCACTAATATCTTCTTCAGTTCCATTTTTGTTATAGTCATAAATTACACCAGTTTCAAGATATCCTGTTAAAAGTAAAATAATATCAGTTGAATCTAAAGCAGTTCCAAAGCCAAAGCAATTTCCATAATCTATTGCGGCATATCCTTTATTACCTTTATTATCATATTCACCATAACTTCCGCCTAAAAAACTATAATTTGTGAAAGCAGAACCTGATTGTAAATATCCTAAACCAAATTTTGTTGCTTGATATTGTAAATATTGTTGAGCTTCCATACCAAGTTGTTTTAATTGAGCAGCAGTTGCTAAACGTTGAGATTTTAATTCATAATTAGTTCCTTGAGTAGCAGCTACTTGATATAAATCGCCTGCACCATTTACAGCAAAGAAACTATATTGATCTGTTGCAGTTGTTTCACCTTTAATTACATATCCCCAATATTCATTTGAATAATAAACATCAGCTTTATTTCCACCAGTTAATCCAACACCTCTAACTGAATATGTATTGCTATTAACCATTTCAGTAAATTTTTTAAAATCATCGTGAGCTTCCATTTTTTTACTTTTAATAGTTTCGAGGAATTTAGTATTACTAAAATCTAAATTTGGTAAATATTCAGTTGATTCAGGCAAGAATGTTGTAGCAAATGATCCGCTAATTTTATATGTGCTATATTTTCCACCTAAACTAATTTCTAAAGATAACAATCCATTATTAGCTTTAAATGTCATATCAGTAATATAACTTGTGAATGAACCAAGTCTTAACATACCTGATAAATATATCATTTCATAATATGCAGCTTCATTAGTAAATTCACCATCAGCATTAACAGATAAATCTAATGAATATTCTTTAACATCAAAAGTACCTTCAGTTTTTAATTTTTGAGCTTTTTTTCCTTCAACAAATGTATTAAAGAAATCATTAAACGTTATAGCAAATTCATCATAGCTTTTTGCAACTGTTTGATCTACATAACCTGCACTATAAATACTTCCTTTTTCTTCAAAGAAGCTTCCAACTCCAAGGCCTTCTAAATTAACTAAACCGCCAGTTGTGGTATTAGCAGTTTCAGCATTTGTAGTTGCAGTATAAACACAAGCATCTTTACTAAATTCGACAGCTGAATTATAAGTAATTTCTTTTAATGAAGAATAAGTTCCAGCAGTTTCAATTCTAAGTTCACTAGCTTCAGCTAAAGTTTTCATTGCACTATGAACAGTAGTTGTATCTTCTTTTGGTTTTTCTGGTTCTTTTCCATTTTTACAGCTTGTAACACCAAGAACGAGTGCACTTAAACTTAATGCATATAACAATGTTTTTTTCATTTTTTAATTCTCCTTTTTTAATGGTTATAAAAAAGTTATTTTCGCCATGAATAATAACTTGCCATATTTTACTTTTATTATAAATAAAATAATTAGAAAAAAAGCCTTCTTAATATTTAATTAATAAAATACTAATATATACGATTATATCAATATTTTATGCTATATTAAGATAGGCTTTTTATAATAAATTAGCTAGATTTTTCTTTCTCTATATATACCAATATAGTTATGAGCAAAGCTATTTATGAAATAAAGTATTAATCCAGATTCATTTTTATAGAATGTTTGAGTGATAACTCCATCACTATTATAGTTATAATCATAGACTGGCCAATCACTATTATTTTCAAATGCTTTTAAGATATTAGCATTTGCTAAAGCTGCATTATTCATAGCAGTATTTCCATTTGATGCATGATATATAATATGAATTAATACACGATCACTACTACCATCATAATATTCACTAACTTCAAAATCTTTTTCATCTTGAATACCAGTTACTACTGGAAGAGTTACTTCTTCTTGGAAACGATAATTAAGTAATTCTTGAACTTTGGAATATTCAGTAAGTCCGCTATAAGTCTTTTTATAACTAATAACCATTACTAAATAAGAAATACCATATGTTTTATTAGTTGAATATAAGAATTGAATTGTAAATCTACCATCTTTTGAAGTCGCTTTATAAACTCCAGAAGTACTATTTAAAGTAACAGTCCATCCAGCTTGTTCTAATTTTTCTTTATATTCACTAGATATATCATTACTCATTTCAATTTGTAATTGATAACTTGTTTCTGTAACAGTTACTTTTCCACTACTAGCATCTTGGGTCTTATATTTTCCAAAATAATAACTTGTTCCATTAGTAATTTCAGGAATAGTTGGGATTTCTCCTCTAGTATTTTGATTTAAAAATGCATTTATATCATCTTTTGGGAATGAGGTAGCAAATTGAGCTAAGCCAACACTACAAGCGATTACACCTTTATTAACATTCTTATATACAGGATATTCTTGTAAGAATGTAGTTTTAGAAAAATAAGTTAGGATAATGAAAGTTGTATCATTAGGATTAATTAAATAAGCATGTCCATTACCAACTGATTTTGATTTCCATCCTTTTCTAACTAATTCTAAGAAATATGTTTCTAAATCATCATTACCTAAATTAATCATAAAATAATTTAGACCAATTCCATTACGACTATTCATGTTATAGCCAGCTTTATAGAAGATTGTGTCATAAATTCTATTTTCTAATCTAGGAACACTTTCAAGTAATCCACCAAAATAAGTTTCTGATAAATCAACTGAACTATATTGGTAAGAAATATCACTATTAAGTAATGAATAAAGTAATACTTGAATACTTTTATTTTTAGTAACATATTGCATTTGAATTCTAAATGTACCTAAAGGATCCATTGCTCCTTTACCATCACTATTTGAGAAATTAAATGTTGTTAAACCTAACTTTTTCTCTAAGTAATTTGCAAGATAATTGACACCATTTGATGTATCATCTTCACCTACTTTTTTAGTAGTATCTGGCTTATAATATATAACACTTGCTGGTAATCCATTATTAGTTAAATAGGTTCTAGCACTCACTATATTCTTGCCAGAATCTTTTAAAACCCCGTCAAACGAAGATATTTTTGTTAAATTTACATAACGACCTTCACTAGCAAATATATGTACAGGGAGCTTATCTTTTTCTTTATATTCTTTATCATCTAGATAACTTACTTTGACATAAAATTCTTCATTATTTGTTTCATCAACACCGAAATTTAAATTGAATTCATAATTAGGATTTATTGCTTCATAATATTCATTCTTTTTAACTTCGTTAATTTTATAGCCAGCTTTTGTTAATTTATCTTTATAAACAAGAACATTAGAATAATCTAGATTTTCACCATAAATATAAAATGATCCATCACTACTTATTTTATGTGTATAAACTGTACTATAGAAAAATGGAACACAATCTGTGACATAATAATTGCCTAAATAACTTCTAAGTCCAGCGACTTTTCCCATCTCTTCTTCATCACCATTACTAACACTATTATCTAATATAACTTGATTAACCCAATCACCAGTTTGTTCAGTTAATATCCAACCTGCATAAACGTCAATTGAAGCATTAACAATACTATTTTTATAGAAAACATTTTCTTTAGTTAAATTGGTTGCACTACTTTTATCTTTATACCGATTAACAAAAGTATATTCACCATTAACTCTACTAGGACTAAATAATTCAGTTATCTTACTACCTTTTTTATAAGTCTCTACTTTAGTAGTATTTAATTCATCTTCAAGATGATAAGTAATAGTAATATCTTTATTTTCATCATTACAACTTACTAATGAAAAACTACTTATAATTAATGATAACCCTGCTAAAATAAATTTATTTTTCATATTTCAATCTCCTTATTTAGCTAAATAAGCCTCAACACTTGCATAACTTGTAGTTCCAAAATTATCAAGAGTATGGTCTAAATAAATAAGACCTAAATAATTAAATAAATACCAAATATCTATTTTAGTAATATTATTAGCATCGTCTTTAGTTATTTTAAAAGCACCACCATAACTTGCTTCTTCTAGTCCAAATCCATAATAATTAGCGAATTGTTCTGTAAAAGATGTATCTCTAGTTATATAAGCATCATTAGGTTCACTATAAATCATAGTGTCAATGTAATTTAATACTTTTAATGATTTAGGATATCTTAAAAAGTCAGTTACACCAGCATCATATTCACTAAAATCACCTACTTTATCACTAACTACAACTTGATCTTTATCATCTAAAGTAAATTTATAAATACCATTATATTCACCCTTATTTCTTAAGTTAATATAACCTTCAGTTTTTAAAGTATTATCTTCTTCTAATCCTTCACTAGTAGGAATAGATAAATAATATTCATTAGTATAATATTCATTAGTTTTAGTAATAATTATAGCATTACCATCACCATCTTTAACAATATTACCTTCACTATCATGCTTATTAGTAACTCTAATACCATGGAAATTATTATTTAATAATAATTCTTTAGCTTTAGATAATTCACTAGGTACTTCTTGAGCACTACCACCATTATTAACATAATCTTTAATTTCAGTTAAACTAACATTATCAAAATTATCAATTGTTCCATATAAATAACCTAATAATTGTTCATAACAATCTAAAGTATAATCAATCGATGATATTGAATTATTTTCATAATTAATAGTTAAATAAATACAACTAATATAAGGAGCAATCTTTTCAATAAATCTACTAGCAACTGCAAAAGATTTTTTAATCTCTAAATCAGTGATCATATATTGATGCTCACCAATTTTCATATTCTTTTGATAAGTTTCTATATTAGGAACATCTTTAAAAGTTGGTATTTGATTATAAATACTATTACTATAATCACCTTTATTATTAGTACAAAATTCATATGGAGTAATAGTTTTATCACTATTTTTATAATATTTAAATACTTTATTATTATTATCTAAAGCATATCCATATGAATTACTATCATCATCAAGATGAGTTTCATAATAATATTGACCATCAAAATATCTATCTAATTTAAAAGTTGATCCTATTATAGTAGATTCTTGTAAAGCATGATAATTAGACTTAGTTTTAATTAAGTCAATTGCTGATTTAAGTTCAGTAGAGTTCTTTTCATCAAGGACAACTCCTGAATTACATAAAATTGGACAATAAGCTATTTTATTACCATCTTCTGTTGTAATTTTAGCAACTGTTTTACCTATTTTATTAGCTCTAATAACATTATTATCAAGCAAAGTTGCAACACTTTCATCAATAATTTCAATCTTAACTTTTTGATTAGTAGCATTACTTGGTAATATTTTATATCTAAGTTGAGCCTCTCCTAAATAAGCTAAAGTAATTGAATCATCTAAGAAATAAACGGCTTCTACTTTAACTTCTTTAGGAGGAACAGGAGTAGGTTCTTCAATATCTGGATCAATAATAGGAGGCAATGAATTAGAACTATTACAAGAAGCTAATGATAAAGTTAATAAACTTAATAATAATATATTCTTTTTCATAATCTACATTCCCTCCTAATTAAAATGTTTTTTGTTCATAATTGAAATGCATGAAATCATTAGTTGGATTTTCAGTACTATACTTTTGGAAAATAAGCTTTAATGTAGCATCACTTATTTTAATTAAAACACCACCATGATAATCATCATATGTTCCAGTATAATAAATTTTTCTTACTGTAGATCCTTTAAATGAATCACTACTAACAGATAAATAAGTTCTACTTAAAACAGGATTATTAACAAATTTATTAAATAATAATTCTTTTAAAGCAGTAGTATCTTTGAATGCTCTAGTAGAAATAGTGTATAATTCTTCGTTAAATGAAACTTTATTTAAATAAGCGTTTCCTAAGAAAGCTTGAGAATAAATTGTTAAGGTTTTTTCAGGAACATTATAGACTGAATCAGTCTTATTTGCAGGATAAGCAGCTAAATAACTATAAGTTGGATCTTTAGTAGCTAATTCAAATAAAACACCATCAACTGCTTTATATTTAGTATTTTCACTACCTACTGTAATAGATGTTAATCTCTTACAACCATAGAACATATAATCAGTTTCTCTAGATGAACTACTATTAACTTTAAATGTAGTAACACTACTAGGAATATTAATAGTTTCTAATGATTCATCACCATAAAAGCATCCATAATCGACAGTTTTAAGACCTTCTGGTAATGTAATTTCTTTTAAACTTGTATATCCAGATAAAGATTTACTAGCTAATGATGTTAATTTTGAAGGTAATGTTAACGAAGTAACTGCACTATTACCATTAATCATGTAAGCTCCAATAGAAGTTAATCCATCAGGAAGTTTTAATGTCTTTAATTTTGCATTATTACATATAGCATAATTTCCTAATTTAGTAATTGAATCAGGCAAAATTGCTTCAGTAATACCAGTATTCTTAAAAGCATTATCTCCGATACTAGTAATTCCATCATAGAAAGTAAAACCAGTAAATTTTTCACAATTTTCAAAAGTACTAGCTGGTATATCTAAAATTGTAGTAGGCCAAGAAACAGTTGTTAATTCATTACAACCATTAAATACACCGTCATCAAGACTCGTTACAGCATGAATATCAACACTTTCAAGATGAGAACCACTAAATGCATTTTCTGAAATTGCAGTTAAAGAAGTAGGTGCAGTATAAGTTTTTTCTTCTTTCATTGGAGGATAACATAATAATTTAGATTTATCTTTATTATAAAGAATGCCTTCACTAGTTGAGAAATCAGCATTATCTTCACTAATTGTAATTTCTTTTAAAGCTTCATTACCTTTAATCGCATTAGGATCTAAGCCTTCATCATCATCTTTTGTAGATGTACCATTATCATTATAAGTTTTTAACGCTTTAGGTAAATTAATCTTAGTTAAATTAGGATTACTACTTATAGCCATATTTCCTATATAAGTAACTGTATCTGGAATAGTTAATTCTGTTAAATAAGGTAAGCTTTGGAAACAAGAACCTTGAATTCTTTCGAGCGCTTCAGGTAAAACAAATGATTTTAAATTATCGCAACTTGGAAACATTCTTTCGATAATTTTTATATTTTTAGGAAGTTTTACAGTTTCTAATGAAGTGCATTTAACAAATAAAGATTGTAATTTACCTTCTACTTTGCCTTTAGAATCAATACATCCCTTAATTGAATCAGGTAATGTAACTTTAACTAAACTTGAGCAACTGTTATATAAGTTCATACCAATATATTCAATACCTTCAGGTAAAGAACCATCTTCTAAGGATTTACAGTTATAGAAACAATTATATCCAATATCTTTTAAAGTTGATGGATAATGTAATGTATATAAAGATGTACAACTATAAAATGCAGTATTACCGATAGCAATGACACCTTCACTAATTTTAATTCTTTCAAGAGTTTGACTATTTTTAAAACAGTTATTACCAATTTTGGTTACTTTATAAGTTTCATTATTAGTAGGATTAACTACTTCAGTAGGTGTAATTACAGCAGTACTAGTTCCTTTATATGTAGATAATGTAGCTTCTTTAGTTTCATCATCAAAAGTAACAGCAAAATCACCTTGTTCAGCAACTGTTAATGTTGGCATAACGTGAATTTTAATTTCATCAGTTAAAGTACCACATGTTGCAGTAATAATAACAAAACCATCACTTTCAGCAGTGACATTACCTTCTAAATCGATAGTTACATAACGATCATCATAACCTTCAATCTTTTTAATACCCCATGTTACTTCTTTATTTGTAGCATTTTCAGGTAAAACAGTTGCAGTTAATTTAAATGTATCACCAACTTCAACTTCTAAATTTTCTCCTTGATTAATAGTGATACTTTCTACTTCAATTGGAGCAACATTAATAACTATTGTATCTTCAAGTCCATCAACTGTTGCTTTTAAAGTGAGTGTACCACCTCCAGATGCAGTAAATTCACCTTGTTGAGAAATAGTACCAATTGTAGCAGGATCTGTAACTCCATCATCTACAAAAGAAAATGCTACTTTTGAAGTAGTATCAGCTGGAGCAACTTCGACTTCAAATTTGTGTTTATCTCCTACTTTAAGAGTTAGACTATCGCCATCTTTGAAACTTATTGACGTCGCTTTGACTTCTTTTTGACAACTGGTCAAAGTATAAAAAGTTGTGGTAGATATCCCTAATCCTAAGATTAAAGAAGATAACCTTAAAATGTTAATTTTTTTCATAATTTCCCCTCACAATATATTAAAACTATAGTTTAAAATAAAAAAATAAAGGATAAAAAAATATCTCTTTATTTTGTATTAATAAAATTAAAATTTATTCGATAATAGGTTATATTTTATGAATTTATATCATTTATCTTTGATATTTAAGTTAAGTATTTTTTGGTATAAGTCTTCAATTAAGTGTTCATTTTGAGATGTAATTACTATTTTATTTTTCTTAAGTGAAACCTTTAAATCATCGTTTTTAGTTTTACTTCTTACTAGGTCTTCTGTTTCTCTAACACTTAATTTATTCTTATAAATCTCGTTTTTAATATTAATAGCTTCAGATTCACTAAGTCTAGAAATAGCTTTAGCATGTCCATAAGATAATTTTTCATTGACAACATCTTTTAATATCTCTTTAGGTAAATTTAATAGCTGTAAAATATTAGATACTTGGGATGTAGATTGCTTTAATAATTTAGATAAATCTTTGTTTTTATAATTAAACGATTTTCTTAAATTATTAATTAAATATGCAACTTCTACAACATTATAAGATTTTTGTTCAAGAGTATCAGCTAATAAAACTAATAAAGTTTCTTCATCATTAAAGTTAGCAATAATAACTGGAATTTCTTTTATTTTTAATATTTTACATGCAATAAATAAACGTCTACCAATGACAATTTCATAATGATCTTTAACATGCCTAACAACCAATGGTCTAATAAAACCATTATCTAAAATATATTCTTTATATTCGCTTAAGTTTGATTCAGAAATACGTGCTTTTTTTAAAAATTGATTATCTTCTATTTCATTTAATGGAATATTAACAATAGATTCACGAGCATAATTTTGCTCTATTGTTGGAATAACATCTGTATTTGAAAACTTTTCTAATAAAGTTTTCAAATCATTATTAATAATTTTATTTTGATTTTTCATTTTGGATAATTTCTTTAGCTAATTGATTATAAGCTAAAGTTCCAGCACTATTTGGTCTATATAATATTGAAGGTAAGCCTTTTGCACTAGCTTCACTTAAAGAAATATTACGAGGAATAATTGTATGATATGTATTTTCTAAGAAATATTTACGAACTTGTTCTACTACTTCATTTCCTAATTTAGAACGAGGTTCAAACATTGTTAATAAGAATCCTTCTACTTGTAAAGCTTGATTATATTTTGATTGAACATTTTTAATAGTAGCTAATACTTGAGCTAGTCCTTCCATTGCAAAATATTCACATTGGATTGGAACTAATACACTATCAGCAGCTACTAAAGCATTTAAACTTAATATACCTAAAGATGGTGGACAGTCAATTAATATATAATCATATTTATTTTTTACATATATCATTAAATTCTTTAATAATTCAAATGGTTTAGCTGAATTTTTAGAAATAATTTCGCTTTCTAAATTAGATAATTTTAAATTACTAGGAACTACTTCTAAGTTCTTCATTGCAGATTTACGAATAATTTTTAAAATATCGCAATCTAAAATTAAAGCATCAAAAATAGTTTTATTAATTAAAGAGATATCAACACCAAGTCCACGAGAAGAATTTCCTTGAGGATCAAGATCTATTAATAATACTTTTCTTTTTAAATGTGCTAAAGAGGCGCCTAAATTAATAGAGGTTGTAGTTTTACCTACTCCACCTTTATGATTACAAATCGCAATTATTTTACCCATATTCTTTATTATAATGGTTTATTTAAAATTGTAGAATAAGAACGTGGATATTTTTTATCAGTTTTATTATTTTTAGTTATTACTACAATATATCTATCTTGATTAATAAGAGGTAATGTATATTTAAATTCTAAATTTATACTACTATTTAATGCTTTTAATGTATTTTTTGCTTTTATTTCTTCTTCTTTATAACTTATTCCTTTATAAGCAAAAAATGTTCCATTTATTTTAATAAAAGGGAGTATTAATTCAGAGATAATTCTTAATTCTGAAACAGCTCTAGTAATAGCGTAATCAAAATAATTATGATATTTATCATCCAATTCTTCAAATCTAGAATTAATAACATATATATTATTTAAATTTAATTTTTCTTTAACTAATGATAAAAATAAACATTTCTTTTTATTTGTTTCAACTAAATAAAAAGAAACATTAGGATATTTTATAGCTAAAGGAATTGAAGGAAATCCAGCTCCTGGTCCTAAATCAACTACATTAGTATTATCTTCAAATTCTTTATATAAAATTAAAGAATAAGAATCATAAAAATGTTTAATAATAAAGTCTTCTTCATTAAGAATTGCAGTTAAATTATATTTTTTATTTTCTTCAATTACAAAATTATAAAAAGTAATTAACTTTTCTTTATCATCATCACTTAAATTAAATACATTTAATAAATCTAAATCTTTAATAATCATCTTAAATCACCTTTTTTAATATGAATTATTAAAGCATTAATATCACTTGGATTTACTCCACTAATCCTACTAGCTTGTCCAATATCTTTTGGTTGAACTTTATTAAATTTTTGTCTAGCTTCTAAAGCTAAACAATCTAATTTAGAATAATCAAAATTCTCAGGTAATTTAATTGATTCTAATTTCTTAGCTTTTAAAGCTTCAACTCTTTCGTTTTCAATATATCCAGCGTATTTTACTAAAATTGATAATTGTTTTTCACCAATTGGATCTAATTTAATGTCACTAGGATAATCAACCATATATTCTTTTAAACGAGAAAAAGTTACATTATTTCTTTTTAAAATATCTTCATAGGTAACGCCATTTTCAAGTCTATCATAACCTAGTTCAACTAGATAATCATTAACTTTACTAGTTCTTCCAAAGTGGTTATTTTTTAAATAATCCTGCAAAACCCCAATATTTTTCTTTTTTTTGATAAATTCATCATATCTAGATTGACTAATTAAACCTAACTTATAACCATATTCAGTAAGTCTTAAATCAGCATTATCATGTCTTAATAAAAGTCTATATTCAGCTCTACTTGATAATAATCTATAAGGTTCTTTTGTTCCCTTTGTAATTAAATCATCAATCATAACACCAATATAAGCTTCATCTCTATTTAAAATAAATGGAGGTAAATTTTTAATATATTGACCAGCATTTATACCAGCCATTAAACCTAATCCAGCAGCTTCTTCGTATCCACTTGTACCACAAATTTGACCAGCAATAAATAATCCTTTATATTTTTTAACCATTAAGGATGTATCAAATTGAGTTGGATCAAGAGCATCATATTCAATAGCGTAAGCGTATTTTAAAATTTTAGCATTTTCTAATCCAGGTAAAGAATGAACCATTTTATCTTGAACATCAATTGGCATAGATGTAGAAAAACCTTGTAAATAAATACTATTAGTATCATAACTTTCTGGTTCTAAAAATAATTGATGACGTGGTTTATCGCTAAATCTAACTATTTTATCTTCAATTGATGGACAATATCTTGGACCAACACCTTTAACTAATCCACTATACATAGCACTTTCAAGTAAATTATCTTTAATAATTTTATGAGTTTCAGGAGTTGTATAAATTAACCAACAAGGAATTTGTTCTGAAATAGGAATAAAATCATGATCTTCATAAGAGAATCCTTCATCTTCAACATTGCCTAATTGAATTATTCCTTTTGAAAAATCGATACTTTCTTTAGCAATACGTTGAGGAGTACCAGTTTTAAGTCTAATAATTTCAATACCCATTCTTTTTAAAGAATCGCTTAAACCAATTGATGGCTTTTCTCCATCAGGTCCACCTGATGTTTTATTATGACCTACAAGAATTTCACTATTCATATAAGTACCGGTTGCTAAAATAACAGCTTTTGAAAAAATATCTTGGTTTTGCGAGGTTTTTACTCCAAAAACAGTACTTTTATCATAAAGTAAATCCACAACCATATCTTCTAAAATATCAAGATTTTTAGTTTCTTTTAAATGTTCTTGAATAAAATGAGGATATCTTTTTTTATCAGCTTGAGCTCTTAAACATTGAACACCAGGACCTTTTTTAGTATTAAGCATCTTCATTTGTAAATATTCATGATCAGCTGCTTTACCCATAAAGCCACCAAGAGCATCAATTTCTCTTACGACAATACCTTTTGCACTTCCACCAATTGATGGGTTACATGGCATATTGGATACCATTTTAAAATTTAATGTAATTAAAAGAGTTGCAAATCCTCTATTTGCACAAGCTAAAGAAGCTTCAACACCTGCGTGTCCTCCTCCAACAACAATAACATCATATTTTTTCATTAACCGACACTTCCATCCATATCTAGTTTAATTAATTGATTAAGTTCAACAGCATATTCCATTGGTAATTCTCTACTAAATGGTTCAATAAATCCCATGATAATCATTTGGGTAGCATCTTGCTTTGAAATACCACGACTCATTAAATAATATAATTGTTCTTCATCTATTTTACTAACAGTTGCTTCATGTTCTAAAAATGAAGAATTATTCAAACATTCATTCTTTGGTATAGTATCACTTTTAGAAATATCATCTAAAATTAAAGTATCACATTCGACATGAGCTTTTGAATTTTTAGCATTAGCTTTAATTCTAACAGTACCTCTATAATTACTTACACCACCATTTCTAACAATAGACTTAGAAATAATTTGAGATGTTGTATTAGGTGCTTCATGAATCATTCTAGCACCAGCATCTTGAAATTGTCCTTTACTAGCTACTGCAATAGAAATACAAATTCCTTTAGCAAATGGTTCTTTTAAAATACATGCTGGATATTTCATATTAACTTGAGAGCCAATATTTCCATCAATCCATTCCATTTTACCATTTTCATAAACTGCAGCTCTTTTTGTAACTAAATTAACGATATTATTCGACCAATTTTGAATAGTTGAATAACGACATTTTGCATCTTTACATACAATAATTTCAACAACTGCAGCGTGTAATGATTCTTTTGAGTATATAGGAGCAGTGCATCCTTCAACGTAATGAACTTCTGCACCTTCATCAACTATAATTAAAGTTCTTTCAAATTGACCAGTTTTTTCATTATTAATTCTAAAATAAGATTGTAATGGTTTTTCTAATTTAACACCTTTTGGAACATAAATAAAAGATCCACCACTCCAAACAGCACCATTAAGAGCACTAAATTTATTATCTTGATAAGAAACAACAGTTCCAAAATATTTTTTAAATAAATCTGGATATAATTTTAAAGCTAAGTCAGTAGAAAGGAAAATAACTCCTTTTTCTCTAACTTCTTCAAGCATATTATGATATACCATTTCTGACTCATATTGAGTAGCAGCACCTGCTAAATATTTTTGTTCAGCTTCAGGAATTCCTAATTTTTTAAAAGTATTTTTAATAGTTTCAGGTACTTCATCCCAAGAATTTTCTTCTTTTTTACTATATCTTGTAAAATATGTATAACTATTAAAATCTAAATCAGTAACATCAGGTCCAAAATTAGGAAACTTTAATTTTAAAAATGTTCTATAAGCTTGGAGTCTATATTCAAGCATCCACTCAGGTTCATTTTTAGCTTTAGAAATTGTTCTTACAACCTCTTCATTTAAGCCTTTTCCAGTATCAAAAATAGATTGAGAATCATCTTTAAAATCATATTTATAATCATCAGTTATAATATCAGTCTTTTTTGCCATCTTTCTCATCTCCATTCATCAACTCTTTTAAACCATTCCAACCTAAAGTAGCACATTTAATTCTAGCAGCTTGCTTATATGTGTTTTGAAAAACTACTGCTTCATCAAGAGTTTCTTCATCATATGGTTTTTCATAAATCATATTAAAATATTCATTAATAATTTTATTAGCTTCATCAAAGTTTTTACCTTTTACAAGGTCGCACATAATGTCAGTGCTAGATGTACAAATAGTACAAGCAACTCCATCAAATTTAACATCTTCAATCAAGTTATTTTTAGCTTTAAGATAAATAGTTATATCATCAATACAACTAGTAGAGTCCATTCTAATTGTTTTATATTCATCAACATTTGTAGGAGTTATTTTATTATTAGGATTATTATAATGATCCATAATAATCTCTCTCATCATAATAGGATTAAGCAAAGTAGGCATCTAAAAAATCTCCTCCAGTCTTTAAGGCTTCATATAAAGAATCAATTTCTTCTTTTGTATTGTAAAAATAAAAACTTATTCTTACAGTTGCTACAGTGTGTAAAAATTCATGTAAAATTTTAGCACAATGTTCACCACTTCTAACACATATGCCTTTACTATTTAAATAACTAGCTTCATCTTGAGCAAAGACATCTTTTACATTAATTGTAATAATTGAGCCTTCTGCATTTTCGTTATAAATAATGACGTTTTGCAAGGTTTTTAATTTATTTATGGCATATTTTCTTAATTCAGCTTCATATTTTTCAATGTTTTCCATACCTAAATTATTTAAATAATCTATAGCAGCACCTAAACCATATATACCAGCTAAATTCATAGTTCCAGCCTCAAATTTTGCAGGTGGTTCTAAAAATGCAACATTTCCACACATATCAAATCTAGCGTTATTTCCACCACCACTCATAAATGGATCAGTCTTTCTTAATAAATCATATTTGCCATATAAAACACCAATTCCAGTTGGGCCACACATTTTATGGGCGCTGAAAGATAAGAAATCACAATCTAAATCTTTAACATCGATTTTCATATGAGGGACACTTTGAGCTCCATCTACTACTAAAATAGCACCATGTTCATGAACTACTTTAGCAATTTCTTTAATATCAGCTAAGAAAGCTAATACATTAGTAATTTGAGCTAAAGCGACAATTTTAGTGTTTTTTGTTATAGCACTTTTTACTGCTTCAACTGTCAATCTACCTTCTTTATTTAAAGGAATGTAATTGATTTTACAATGAGTCATTTCTTTAACTTTAAACCAAGGTAAAACATTACTTGCGTGTTCTGCTTCAGTTAATAATATTTCATCATTTTCAGTCATGTTTTTCATACCATAACCAAAGGCAACTTGATTTATAGACATTGAAGTACCACTAGTAAAAACAACTTCTTCTTTATTAGCATTAATAAATTTAGCAACTTTAGTTCTAACTTCATCAACTTTTTGATCAACTTTAAAAGCTAAATCATAATCTCCACGATGTGAATTAGCATTTTCATTTAAATAATATTCATCTCCACCTTTAATAACTGAATATGGTTTAAAAGTAGTAGCAGCACTATCAAAATATATTAAACTATGGCCTTGTTGGGTCTTATTTTCTAACATTGGGAAATCTTGTCTTATTTTATAAACATCAAACATATCTTTATAAGCTCCCATTAATTTCATTAAATATCTTTTCTTTTAAGTCACCATCAAAATATTGAGTAATAGGTATTAAATAACCTGTAGTAATAAGTTTTCTAGCATCAGTAATATTTAAACCTCTACTTAATAAATAGAATAAATGATCTTCATTTAATGCACCAATAGCACATCCATGACTTGCTTTAATATCATCACAATCAATCTTTAAAGTAGGTGAAGCAATAGCTTTACTTGTTTCATCAAATAAGATTACTTTTACACTTTGTTTTGCACTAGATTTTATTGAATCTTTTTCAATATGAGATGTACCAATACACTTAATAGTTGCATTATTTTGAGATACACCAAATCCAGTTAAGATTGACGATGTTCTTTCATTTAAATGTGAGAATGAAATACTATAATATTTATTATTATTATTTTTAGCTAATGAAGCAAAGCGGAATTCACTTGCACTATTTTCACCATATAAAATAACATTACTATTTAATATAATATCTGTATCACTTAAATCAGCAAAATACGTATTAAATATGGCGTTTCTGCAAAGATTTGCTTTCAAATTAAGCCTTTTTTTAGTTTCATTATTTACAATTTTTAACTCTAAAGAAGCATTATTTTGAATGAAAAAATTAACATTTGTATCATAAAAATCAGTCATAATAATTGATGCTTTTACATTACTTAAAACATCAATATTAATTTCTTCTATGTTTTCTTCTAATGATAAAATAACCTCTTCGCTATTTTTAATTGACAAAGTATTATTATTTTTAATTAAATCACTATTACTTATTTTCATAATTTATTGCTTCTTTTGTTGCACATGCTCCAAGTGAAACTTTATTCATTGATGCATTAGTGTCTTCTTTTTCTATTTCAATACCAAGTTCTGTCTTAATCCATTCATAACCCATGGTATCTATTTTTTCAATTAAACTAGCATCACCACTAGTAGCAATTCTTCCATTAATCATAACAAAACATTTTGTTGGATGAATTAAATCAAATAATCTAGCATAGTGAGAAATAACTAGGAAACTAATATTTTGAGTTTCGAATTGCTTTTTAATACATTCACTAACGATATTAATAGCATCAACATCAAGACCACTATCAATTTCATCAAGCATAGCAAAACTAGGATTTAATAACATCATTTGTAAAATTTCATTTCTTTTCTTTTCACCACCACTAAATCCTTCATTAAGCATTCTATTCATCATATCAAATGGCATATGAACTTCTTTACATGCATTTTCTAGTGATTTATAAAATTTGTATAAACTAACTTTCTTTTCATTATGAGAATTAATTGCGTTCTTATAAAAATCAGCAGTGATAACACCAGGTATTTCACATGGATTTTGAAATGCTAAAAATAAACCTTTACGACTTCTTTCATCAATAGACATCTTCAAAACATCTTCACCATTATAAGTTATTGAACCACTTGTAACTTTATATCTAGGATTACCCATTATAGCAGCCATAAGAGTTGACTTACCATGACCATTTGGTCCTAATAAAGCGACCATTTCATGATCATTAATTTCTAAGTTTACACCCTTAAGGATTTCTTTATTTTCTATACTAACATGTAAATCTTTAATTACTAATTTCCCCATAATCATTCCTCAAACGTTGATATTTTATATCAATTTGAATATGATAACAAATAATAAGACTATTTTTTTAAATAATTTTGATTACTAGCTCCAAAAACAACAAAAATCTATTGAGATATTTATACTATAAGTATAAAATAGAAAAAGCTATTTGAAAGGTAGTTATATTTTTAGGAGGAAAAACGAGATGAATAAATGCAAAAAGGCATTATCAATGTTAGTTGGTTTAACTTCTACTTTTTCTATGACTGCTTGTAATAGTATAAAAGCAACCAAGAAAGCTGGTTCTTTACTTGACTATACTACAAGCGATGGAACTAAAGTAGACTTTACTACTAACGATCTTCTCATCAATTATTTTGAAGAAAATTCTGCTTCTACTAGCGATGTTTATAATATTGTCTACGAAGCAATGTTAAAGAAATACTTTGAAAAAGAAGAAAACAAAACAACCTTAACAGAACTTGAACGTAAAGCTAAAGACGACGTCAAAAAGAAAAAAGATGATGCTCAAAGTAACGCTGATTCAAACAAAACAAAATACAAAGATGAATGGGAAAAGATTCTTGATACTGAATTAAGTGATTATAAAGAAGGTAAAAGAACTGAAAAAGTACTTTATAACAAATACTTAGTCACTGCTATGAAGTCTAAATTAAGTGATATTTTCTATGATGAATTCAAAGATTGGAACTGGAAAGATAAATATCAATCCGGAACTAAAGAATATGAATTACAAAAAGAATTCAATATCTTTAGCGGAAATAATGGTTATCTTGAAAAAAGAATTCCTTATCACGTTTCCCATATTTTAGTTAAAGTTGATGCTTCAAGTAATACAATTTATAATGGCGAAATTAGTGCTGATGATGCAAGTCAAATTTATAACGTCGTTGATCCATTAGCTCATGGCGATTTCAAATTTGGTACTGTTGCTGAAATGAACTCTGATGACTCATCTAAATCAAGCTATGGTAATTTAGGTATTATGGATATAGCTACTAGCTTCGTTAATGAATTTAAATTAGGCATTTATATTTATGACGCTTTATTTAATGATAATGAACAAGTTAAAGAAGCAATCAAAGGTGATCCATTCAATATGGATGCTGAAACAACTGATTATTTTGAAAAATTAGGTGTTAACTTTATCCCTTATACTGCTGTTGAAGATATTTATAAATATAGAAATACAACTTTAGATGCTCAAAATAGACAAGTTAACGATGGTAATGCAAATTATTATCCACGTAATATCTTATTTAATAAATATTTTAATAGTCATAACATTTCCTTTATTACTAAAGAAAGTTCTGATTTCGAAAATGCAGCTGCTTTAAAACTTAATGGTAAAACTGGTAATGATGGTAAAACTTATTACACAGATTTAAATGATCAAGGTAAATGGTCAAATGGTTCTAAACTTACTGATGCTTCATTAACTGGATTTAAAGAAATTACATTTAAAAATGGTGTTAAAAAAGAAATTTTATGTGATGAAAAAGGTAATCCAATTATCGTTACAAGAGCTGGAACTAGTGATTATCAAGGAATTCACTTCATTGTTGTTGAACGTGATGGATTAGAAACTACTAAAGATGGTGTATCTCTTGAACAATATTATGCAGCTGATACTCCATACTTAACAGATGGTACTATCAACCCTAACTTCCCATTAAATAGTGATAATCAACCTCTTAATACTTATATTAATAATACAATCAGTGATTATAATACTTATAAGTCAAGAGCTGAAAACCTTAAAACAACTATTAAAGATTTCGATTCAACTTATGATGAAAGAGTCTACGAATGGTTATTACAAACTAGCGAACTTGGTCAAGCTGATATTATCGTAAAATATGGTGATAAAGAAGTTAATTGGACAGAAAAAATTAATAAATATGTTTATCAACGTATTGAAAAGAATGCTTCAAGTTACACAATTAGTGAAGATACTTGGGAAGAATATATTGATTACTTAAAGAATCAAGAAACTCAAAGAGCTACAAAATTAATTCCTGAAACTTGTGCTGTTGGTTTCTCAAGTGGTACTGGCTATGATGCCGAAGGAGTTTGTTATTATGCAAAATAAAAAAGTATTAGCCTTAGCTTTAGCTGCCTTTGCAACTTTAGGATTAACAAGCTGTGGTAAAAAAATCTATCCTGGACTTAAAACAGATAGTATCACTATTCAAAATGGTGAAGGTGTATTTTCTAAAGATGATTTAACTTATATTTATGAAAAATTACACGATAGCAGTTCTACTCCAAGTGAAGTTAGAGATGCAATCTTATCAGAATATGCTAAAAAATATATTGGTGACTTCAAACTTAATGATGAAGGTAATGGTGTTATCTTAGTAGGTTATGATAAAACTAAAGAAGGAACTGATGTTGATGATGCTGCTAAATTAGCATTTATTAAAAAACATGAAATATATCATGATAAAGATGCTACTACTGGTAAATATAAGACTGAAGATGAAACTTCTTCTTTAACAGATACTATTAAAGCTAGAGTTGCTACTATTAAAAACCTTATATATAAGAATATAGTTACTAAAATCTATAACGAAGCTAATAGTGATTCTTATAAAACAAACAATTATTTCTATGAATATAAATTTGCTAGAGCAAAATTTGAATCAAGTAAAATCACTGGATTTGATGATGATTTAAAAGATGCTAGTACAAAAGTTAATATTTATGATAAGAAATATGAACAAGAATTAGTATTAAGTGGTAAAAAATACACAATTCCTGAAGGAACAGTATTTACTAATAAAATCTTAATTGATTCTTCAATTAGTACTGAAAATCTTGATTCTATTATCGGTAACGATAATTCTACTGGTGTTCAAGTATTACATTTAAATTTATATGTTGATTATATTAATAGATCAGTTATGCCTGATATCTTAAATAATTTATTAATTGAACAATATATTTATGATAATCAATACACTACATTAAGTAGAACTCAAGCTAGAAAAATTAACTATATTGCAATTACTACTACTTCTAATAATATAAATAGTGCTCGTAGATTAATTAATACATTTGTTACTAATTATATTATTAATGGCACTCCTGCTACTCAAGATAATTATACTCCAATTAATTTTGATATCTTAGCAGATGCTTGGAAGGGAGTTTATGATACTGATGGTGTCTTAAATATTTCTGGTTCTGAAGCTGGTGAAGCTTTATTAACAGATACTAAATCTAGATATACTAAAGTTACTACTCATGATGAAGCTATTGGTTTAGCTAGCGGTAATACAACTTCTTATATCGATAAAGTTAATCACTATTATTATCAAGATACACAATATGGTGCATTAATGGAAAACTTTGCAAAAATTAACCAAAATGCTCATGATTCTGTATCAAATGAACAATGGAATTCATTTACTAATAGCGGAAGTTATAGCTATGAAAAAGGTTTAGAAATCAAAACTAACGATATCTTAGTTAGTGATTATACTAAAAATATTTGGGGAACTACTTCAAGTGGATTTAGTGATTTACCATCATCCGTTACTAGTAACTTATTCGATTACATGGTCTCTATTGATACTGATGTTATTCCTGGTGAAGAAGCTTCATTTAGTTCAGATTATGTTGTCTTAAAGAATGGTCGTTACTTCTTAAGAAGAAGCAATTCTCAATCAGATGATTTATTAGATAGTATCGTCATTAAAGATGGTGATAGTACAACATTCTATATCGTTGAAATTGAAGCTGCTTTATCTCAAAAGAAAATGGCTTTAAGTGCTACTACTGAAAACGGTGGTTATGATCCAATTACTAAAGAAGAAATTGCTAGAGAAGTTGGTTATACATTAGCTAGTGGTGATACTTATAAAAATACTGCATATTTATATTACTTAGAAAAATGTAATATTAAATATCACGATCAATCTATATTCGATTACATGAAGGAAACATATCCTGACTTATTCGATGAAGATTAATCTAAATTAATTTTAAAAAGGAGTTTGCAAAAACTCCTTTTAATATAATTAAAGGAGTAAATATTTATGGAAGAATTTGAAAAAAATTGTGTATTTTGTAATATTGGTTTACATTTAATACCTTCAAATATCATTTATGAAGATGATGATATTTTAGCTTTTTTAGATGTTAACCCAGCAACTTATGGACATACTTTAATTATTCCTAAAAAACATTATGATAATTTCTTATGTTGTCCTAAAGAAGTTATGCATAAAATTATGGATTTAGCTCAAAGAATTGGTCAAGTTTCAATTAAAGAATTAGGTGCTAAAGGTGTCAATATATTAACTAATTGTGGCGAAGCTGCTGGACAATCAGTTAAACATTTTCATGTTCATGTAATTCCTAGATATGAAGCTAAAGAAGGATTCCAAATTACAATGAAAGGTAATTTAAAAGATTTAAATTTACCATCATTAGCAATTCAAATTAAACAAGATTTGAAAAAATAATTGAATTCTGAAGGCTTTTCAAATTAAATAAGCATTTTTTAGAAAATTAAAACCATTCATTATTGAATGGTTTTTTCTTTATTTATTTAAATATATTATTTATTAAATATCATGTCTTTTATAAAACGAAGCATTATCTAAAGCAAATATACGATCAGTATATTCACCATCATTAACATCTTTATAAGCTTTATCTAATACCATCATTTTAGCATCCATATCGTCAATCATTGATAATAATAAAGCTTCTCTAGTTAAAGGAGTTACAGGTGAACCGTATTCTTGTTTACCATGATGAGCTAATATCATATGTTCAAGTAACATTGGTATTTCTCCAGTTATATTTAAATTATCACATGTCTCTTTAATAATACTCATACCAATAGAAATATGACCTAATAAATTTCCTTCATTTGTATAACTTGGTGATATTGGATCACTAAATTCGATAACTTTACCAAGATCATGTAATAAACATCCAGTAATTAATAAATCATAACTAATATCATTATAAATTTTACATACTTGTTCAGCTACTTTACACATACAGACACTGTGATGAATTAATCCATGATAAAATTCATGATGATTTCTTACTGCAGCTGGAAAAATAATATAATCATTATAATATTTATCAAATATAGCATTTAATATTTGAACTAAAGTTTCATTATGAACACTATTTTTATAATAATTAAAATCATTAATAAGTTCTTCTTCAGGAATCGGACTACTCATTATAACTGAAGAGAAATCGCTATATTCTTTATTAGCGATATTGTCAGAAGCAATTCTTAATTGTAATTTATCTTTAAAAGAAGTTACATCTCCATCAATTAATAATAAAGCTCCTTTTTTAAAATTTTCTAAATCTTTAGCATCAATATCCCACTTCTTACCTTCTATTGTTCCAGATTTATCTTGAAGTAAAATAGACATGTAATTTTTTCCAGTAGTTGTTACACCTTTTGTAACATCTTTAACTAGGAATACTTGTGATATAGTTTCACCAATTTTGAAATCTTTAATCATAACTTTTTATCTTGTATTCTAAATTTATCTCAATAATTGAGTAATTTAGAATTTCTCCTTTCTTGAGAATGTTGGAAAAGATCTCCATCTATTGTATAATGAATCTGCTGTGGATTTGTTTCTATAACCATACAGCGTTGACTGTTTAAGG
>JALEXS010000068.1 GCA_022780025.1 Mollicutes bacterium
AATGTTAAAAATTAGTGATTATATTTATTTCTATAATAACGTTCGAATTAAAACTGGACTTAATAATATGAGTCCTGTAGAATTTAGAAAACAAACATTTGCTGTTTGAATATAAGTAAAAATTTTGGGGTTCACAGGGAATCTACAAGGTTTTTATTTAAAAAGTAACTTTTAAAATAAAAAATTGCCTTCCTAATTTAGAAAGGCAATTCTCATTTTGTTTTATTCTATTATTTATTTAGCAAAAAATGTTTCAGGATCAATTTTTTGATATCCGCCAAAACTTGTTGGGCATTTAAAAATATCTTCTGCAAGTTCTTTATTTAAAAATTCTTTGGTAATTTCGTTAGTTTTTTGGGTCATATCGATATCTTTAAATGCATCGCCATAAATGGTTTTAGCATAA
The DNA here is from genome assembly GCA_022780025.1 of Mollicutes bacterium. Classification (GTDB taxonomy): domain Bacteria; phylum Bacillota_I; class Bacilli_A; order RFN20; family CAG-826; genus Onthovivens. The sequence continues at coordinate 407 of JALEXS010000068.1, forward strand.
TACCATGTATTTGCTAAAGCGATTTCAACGTTAGTATAGTAAGCATTGTATGGCATTTGTAAATAAACTTCTTTATTCTTCCAAGCTTTTATAGATTCTAAAGTAGTTTTAGTTGTACTATCATCTTTTAAATTAATGTTTTTAATAGCAGCAGCATCAATAAACATTTTATCAATTTTATCCCCCAACGAGAGTAATTTCTCATCATCAATTTTGCTAATTCCGTCTTGTGGTAAATCATTTATGACATTATTAGCATGAACAACATTTAAAGGTTCATAATTTTGAGCTGTCATTAAGTGATTTGTTGTTCCCCAGTTTCCTAATCCACAAATATAGACTGATTCATTAGAAACTAGATCTTTTGTTCTATCTTCAATTAATTTCTTTTGATCAGCAATATATTTATTTAATTTAGTAGATTTTGTTTCCTTATCTAAAACTTTGCCTAATAAAGAAATACTATTTTGAATAGCTTCATCAAATACACCTTTATACCCATATTTAAGAGTAATAACTGGAACACCAACTTGTTCTGTAATTGCTTTAGCTTTTGTTTCATCTTCATATTCTGAAATGATTAAATCAGGGCTGCATGATGCTATTTTTTCAGTGTCTGGTGTTTGAGCATTAGGTCCACCTACTCCACAAGAAGGTAATTTAGTAAACGCTTCTTTATTAGCAATTATGTATGGTCTAGCACTAGTATCAAACATTTTTGGACGATCTTTTAATGATAAATTATCAATTTTTTCGACTCCACTTAATAAATTAACATCTCCAACATAAGAATAAAGTCTAAGAGCACCAGCTCCTACACAGACTATTCTTTTATAACTACCTGGATTAACTTTAACTGTTCTTCCAATCATATCAGTTACTTCAATAGTTTTATCTCCGCTAGGTTTATTTCCAGTTCCATTATTACAACCAGTTAATAAAAATGTAGCTAATGCAAGTAAAATTAAATTACATTTATTTTTCATAGTTACCTCCTTCAATATAAATGAATTTTTTATTATCAATATCTTTAATAGTTGCTTTAACATCAAAAATATCTGAAATATTATTTTCGTTAATAACTTCTTTATTACCACTATATTTAATTTTATTATCTTTTAATAAGAAGAATTGATCTCCATAATAAGAAGCTATTGATATATCATGTATTGATATCAATACTGATATATTTTTCTTTATACAAATCTTTTTAGCTTCATTTAATATAAGTTGCTCATTACCAATATCTAAATTACCAGTAGGTTCATCAAATATTAAGACCTTTGGTTCTTGTACCAAAGCTCTAGCAATAGCAATTTTTTGTTTCTCTCCACCACTCAATTCATTAACGTTTTTATTCAAAAACCCTTCTAATCCCATCTCTTTTATTACATTTTGAACAATTTCTTCATCTTTTTTACTAGGAAATAAAGAATAAAAAGATACTCTTCCTGACAAGATTGTTTCATAAACTGAAAGATCTCCAAATTGAATACTTTGAGGAACATAAGCAATCATTTTTGCTCTATCCTTTATTTTGAGTTTATTTAAATTAATATCATTTATTAAAATATCACCAGAAATAGGTTTAATTAATCCGACAATTAGTTTAAATAATGTAGATTTTCCAACACCATTTTTACCTAATACAATTCCTATTTCTCCATCATTTAAAGTAAAAGAAACATCATCTAATACTAATGGTGCTTTTTTATGATATTTAAATGTAAGATTATTTATTTTAAGCATCTTTTTTTCTCCAAGAGAATATTAATAGTAAAAAGAATGGTGCACCTAATAATGAAGTTATTGCACCAACTGGTAAAGCACTTCCATTACCAATAGTTCTTGATAAAATATCAGCAAATAATAATAAAATACTACCTGAAAAGAATGTTGTAGGAATAAAATAGCGATGATCATTACCTATTATTCTTTTTACAACTTGAGGACAAATTAATCCTACAAATCCAATCATACCTAACATTGATACACAAACTGCTGTAATAATTGAAGCAACAAGTAATGATAAAAATCTTAATAATTCTACGTTAATACCCATTGCTTTTGCACTATCTTCTCCACTTAATAAAGTGTTATATCTCCATGACATTAACATAAAGAATATTAATCCTAAAATAACTATAATAAACATTAATAAATCTGATTTATAAGTAGCTCTACCTAAATCACCAAAACTCCATATAACAGCAGCAGATAATCCAACATCTGTTGCATAAAATTGTAAAATTGTTGTTGCTGCATTCCATATATATCCAATTGCTATTCCAGCTAAGGCTATTGTAGATGGGGAAAATTTTCTAAATTTACATAAACCTAGAACTATTATTATGGATAATAAAGAAAAGATAAACGCCATAACTGAAGTAGCAAAAGGATTAATAGCATTTGTTAAATTATTTACATTATTACCTGTTATTAAAAAACCACCACTTAATGCAATTATTGAAACATTAGCACCAAACACAGCTGCATTTGATACACCTAAAGTTGCAGGTGAAGCCATATCGTTTCTTAAACTTGTTTGCATAATTAGTCCAGATATAGCTAGCCCTCCTCCAGCAACAAACGCTGCTATTACTCTAGGCATTCTTATATTCCAAACTATATTATTATACGCAGGAGTGCTTATTTTAAATAAGGCTTTAAAACATTCAACAAATCCCATATGACTAGAACCAACAAAAATACCAACAACGAATAATATAATAGATAATATAATGGCTACTATTAATGTAGTTATTTTAATTCTATTACCTTTTTTAATTTCTCTAGTCATAATAGAATCATTATAAGCCAAAACATTACGATATAAAACAAAAATTTTAAAAATGTTCGATATCTTTTACTTTTTATAGAACACTTTGTATGATATTATATTTATATTAATACAAAGGATGCTATAAAGATGGATAAACGTATTCAAAAAACAAAACAACAATTATATGTTGGATTAAAAAATCTATTAAACAAGATGGATTATGGTCAAATTAATGTTCAAAACTTATTAGACGAATCTAATATTTCTCGTTCTACTTTTTATAGTCATTATAAAAGTAAAGATGATGTCTTATTATCAATTGTAAATGATTTATTTGATCATGTATTTTCACATACTTTAGAAGTTGAAGAAACTCATGATTTTAGTAAAAATTCTATATTAGAATTTTCTCATTTAATAACTCATATTCTATATCATTTACATGATGAAAAAGAAATGATTCAAGCTATTATTAATAATACTTCTTGTTTAATATTCTTCCAAGAAATGAGAAAAAGAATACTTAAAATTAATGAAATTATAATTGAAGAAAAAAATGTAAAAAATAAAATAGTTCCTTATAAATTAGCCCTTGAAATAGCTAATGAAAATTTCATTGTATTAATAAAACATTGGTTTAGATATGATTGTGCAGCTTCTCCTGAAACAATAACGACTTATTATTTCTCTTTAATATCATAATTTTATTGTTTATTTATTTTTTCCAAGCTTCAACTTTCCAATATTGAATACCCCAATTTTCAAAATTCCATTCATCCATATATTTATTACATTCATAATCTATGTAATAAAGTATTTTATTATAAAAAATAAAATTAGTTGGATAATAATCTATATTAATTCGAGCTTTATATAAGATATTAATCATTACTTCTATTTGTTTTATCCATTCTTCTTCAAAATGTCCTGCTTTTAGTTCTTCAGCAACTGTATCTCCAGGAATATATTCTTTTAAAATACGTTCATTAGTAATATCTACTGCTATAAGTCGAGGCATAGTAGTTCCAAGATTAAATAGAGTTTCATAATCATGTAATTCAGATTGTAATTTATCACCAAAATTATAATATTCACATGGTTCATGATGAATTTGTTTTAAAACATATTGTTTATTTCCATCTGTTACAAGATAAGAATAACCACCTTTTCCCTTTCCAAGAAGTTTAATTACCTTATATTCAACGTCATTTACTTTTATTGTAGTAATATTTGTATTTTCCATTTTATTCATTTTATATAAAAATTATCTAATAATCTATTATTTAATAAATAAATTTAATTTACAAATTGTTCAATACAGGTTGTATCGATAGAGTTGTAAATATAGTTTATAATATTTTTGATGTCGTTTTCTTATTCAAAAGGAGGATTAGTATGTCAGGAAAACGAATTACTTTTAAACAAAGAGTCATAA
>JALEXS010000069.1 GCA_022780025.1 Mollicutes bacterium
AATGTTAAAAATTAGTGATTATATTTATTTCTATAATAACGTTCGAATTAAAACTGGACTTAATAATATGAGTCCTGTAGAATTTAGAAAACAAACATTTGCTGTTTGAATATAAGTAAAAATTTTGGGGTTCACAGGGAAGTAAGATAAAATTTCATTTTTTTATTTAACTTACTATCTAAATTAATAACAGAATATAGTAATTTAAAATTATAATCTTTTTCCTTTATTATCTTATTTTGATCATAGATTTCTCCAATTTCTTTGATTAAATTATTTAATTTCTTATTAAACTTTTTATACAAATAAGCAATTACAAATTTTGAAATCAATGTAATAAAGAAAGACATTCCAATAACAATACCAGCAATAAACCACTTCTTTCCTTTGCCAAGTCCAATTACAACAAAGAAAGACATAATACAAATTAAAACAACAATTAAAGCATCAATAATTTTACTAACTATATTTAATATTTTAATTCTTTTATTAAGTTTATCTTTCTCTATCATATTTTATTAAATTTTAATTTAGCTTCCTCTTGATTTATATCTAATACAGTAAAGTTAAAATTAATTTTTTTCTTATTATGAAATGTTGAATTAGAAAAAAATGAAAATAATGAGTTCGAATCAAAAGTATCACCTTTATGATATAAACTATCATCATTAGCTAACGATTTATTATAAAAAGAAATATTATTTTTATTAATCTGTTCTATTAAAAAGTAAGCATTCTCACCTAACTTTTTAGATTTAGAATTAGATGCAGCAATTGAATAATATTCACCAGTTATATAATTATCTTTAATAGATATATTACTTTTTTTAAATTTTGAAATATCATTAGATACATAAAAATATGTAGAACCATCGCCATCACTAGATAAATTAATATGAGCAATTCTAGCATCAACATGATAAACAATTATTCCTGGTTCTTTAAACATATTGTTTTTTAATACTTCGTTATATGGAGTAATAGAATCTTTTTCATTTAATAAATCAGGTGTATAAAATTCAATAATTAAATATTCATCAAAAGCATTACCCACAAAATCAGATGAAATAATTAAAGCATCGCCACTTTTACCAAAAGATTTCAATGAAATTTCTTCTTCTTTAGTTACTAATTTAGGAGTTATCCATCCTAAAGCAAATTTAGAAAAAGCATCATGATCTCCTATATTATTATCCATCATCATTTTTCCGCCACTTGAACTAAAATGTACATTCTTATCATAAGTATAATAATCATCAAGTCCCATCATATGTCCAGTTTCATGGATAATTGTATGAGCATCTTGCCCATTAGATTCTTCAGCTTCATAAAGAAAAATTTGTGAACAATTAGCAAAAGTTGAAAAAGTAGGGTTATTAATATTAGCTTTTGTATTCATCATCCAAGAAGTATAAGCCCAATAATATCTTAAGTTAAATACTTCATAAGTTGTTCCAGCATTAAAAATAAACCATACACCATCAACATAGCCATCTTTATTAGAGTCAAAATTTTTATAATCAATAGGTTTTGAGTTAATAGTTGCATTATTATAGACTTCTTCAGCTAAAACATGAGTTCCAGTTTCAAAATAATCTAAATTAGCATTTTCTTTAGCAACAAAAAGACTAGAACTAAAGCTAGGTGTAAAAACATCGCTAATTGTACAATTAAAATTTAATTTTCCATAACTTGATTTATTATAATAGCTCTTTAAACTTTCCCAGTAATCATTACTATTATCATCTTTATAACCATTAAATGAATAATTAATATTATTTAATTGCTCTTCAGTAAATGAATCTTTATCTGAAAATTCAATAGGTACAATAAGTAAATTTACATCTCCAACACTTGGAGTCAATCCATTATATAAAGTTGCATAATCAAATTGAGAATATGTTAAAGTTGTATATTCTTTCTTTAAAAAATTGCAAGAAGTAAGAGCAATTATTCCAGTTGCTATTACTAAATATTTTCCTATTTTTTTCATTAATTAGCCGAGATCTGCAAGGTAATAATTCTTTTTACCGCGTTTTACAATAATATATTTTCCAAATAATGCGTCGTTTTTAGAATAAAGTTTTAAGTTATCAGTGCTTTTTTCGCCATTAATAGAAATAGCACCATTTTTAATAAATTCACGAGCTTCACGTTTACTTGAAGCAGCTTTAACATGAATTAATAAATCTTCTAACGTTAATTCATTATCAATTTTAACTTTCATTGTTGAGAATAATTCTTCAATTTGTTCTTCATTCAATTCTTTAAAATTATTAGAGAACAAAGCTTCACTCATCTTGACAGCACTATCAGCTTCATCTTTACCATGAACAATCTTAGTAACTTCATAAGCTAAAGCTTTTTGGCCAATTCTTTGACCTAAATGTTCAAAATGTTCTTTATTAATTTTTTCAATTTCTTCTTTTGTTAAGAAAGTAAATACTTTTAAATATTTAATAGCATCCTCATCACTTTGATTATAGAAAAATTGATACATTTTATAAGGACTTACTAATTTCTTATCTAAATAAATAGCGCCTTCTTCACTCTTACCAAATTTTTTACCATCACTTCTAGTGATTAAATGAGCTGTCATACATTCAACTTTAGTATCAGGACCTTCAATTTTTTTAATATAATCTAATCCAGCAGTTAAATTACCCCATTGATCACCACCACCTATTTGAATTCTACATCCATATTTTTTAAATAATGAATAAAAATCATAAGATTGTAATGTCATATAAGAAAATTCAGTTAAAGAAATTCCGCTTTCAAGTCTTCCAGCAACAATATCTTTTCCTAACATATAATTAACACTAAAATATTTAGCAACATCTCTCAAATATTCAATGATACTTAATTGACTAAGCCAATCATAATTATCAACAATAATACCTTTACTAGGATCTGAAAAATCTAAAAATTTAGAAAGTTGATTCTTAATAGATTGTGTATTAGCTTTAACATTTTCTTCAGTTAAAAAACTTCTTTCCTTACTTTTACCACTAGGATCACCAATCATTCCAGTTCCACCACCAACAAGAGCAATAATTCTATGCCCAGCTCTTTGAAGTCTCATTAAAATGGAAATCATGACAAAATTACCAATATGCATACTACTTGCACTTGGATCAAATCCACAATATATAGTTTGAGGAGTTTTTAGTAATTCTTTAACACTTTCTTCATTACTATAATCTTTTATTAATCCTCTATAATTTAAATCATCAATAATGTCTAACATATTTTCTCCAATTAATCGTGATATTTAATATAAGTTAATCTACCTAATTTATCTTCCCAAACAATATTTATAATTTGAGATTTTTTAATAATTTCTTTTACTTTATCTTTATATTCAACTTCTACATCTTGTTCATCAATTTTTCTAACGAACTTACCGATATGATGTAAACCATTTTGAACTTGTACAAAGTCTCCAACATTTAATCCATAATTTACAATAGAGCAAACTGGAATTCCTAATGCTTTATAACCATGTAAAGAACGTAATTCGACTAAGAATAATCCCATAATAGGAATACCACCACTTTTTTCAACTAATCTTTTCATAGCAGCAGCACTTCCACCAGTAGCAATAATATCATCAAGAATAATGACACGATCACCTTTATTAATACTACCTTCAGGAATTTCCATAGTTGCAGTTCCGTATTCTAATTCATAAGTTTCACGATATCCTACAACAGGTAATTTGCCAGCTTTTCTAGCAATAACAATACCTTTATTATTTAAAAAAGCTAAAGGAGCACCAAATATAAAACCTCTACTTTCAGCACAAATTATCTTATCCCAACTTTCAAAACTTGGTAATTGCTTATTTAAATCCATAATTGCTTGATGGAAAGCATCACCATTATAAAGTAGAGGTGTAATATCTCTAAATTTAATTCCTTTAATAGGATAATCATTAATTGTTCTTATATAAGTATCATATACATCTTTCATAGTTTGCCTCCATTTATAATCTAGTTGAATTTTTCTTTATATATACTGACTCAAAACGATATTCTTTATCATATAAACAATCATTTATTAAATCGACTAACATAAACATTGCTCTTTTTCCAACTTCTTGCATATCAATATACATGTTTGATATTTGAGGTCTAATAATTGAAGAATATTTTGTACCTATAATTGATAAAACTTCAATATCTTCTGGTATTGATAATCCACTATCACTAGCAGCATTTAATACAGCAGCAGCAATAGAATCACGATAAGCAATGATATACTCTTTTCTTTTAACTTTAAATCTTTCCATAAAATCGTGATATGTTCTTTGATATGAATCATCACAGTTCATAATATTATATTCACGATCATTTTGAATATGTGTTTGAATAAAAGCATTTTCAACACGTGTTAATAATCGACCTGCATTATGAACATGTAAGAAAGTCATTTTTTTATCGCCTTTATTAAAATAATCAGTGATAATTTGTTTAATTAGATGTTCATAACTAAAATGTATACATCCAATTTTACTAGCAATTATTCTATTATTAACACTAATAACAGGAACATTATAATTACTACAAACCTCTAAATCTTCACTATTTAACTCATCATCAAAGACAATTACCCCATCAACATGAGATTGGATGACTTTTTCTAACATTGTCAATGCATCTTCGCGACTATGAGAAGTTGTATATAAACTGACAGTGAATCCTTTATTTTTGCAAACTTCAGTTATACCATTTAACATATTAGCGATGTAAACATAATTAGCGCTTGGAATAATAACACCTATATTGGTTGTTTTATTCGTAGCTAAAGCTTGAGCTAATCCGCTAGGTTTATAGCCCAATTTTTTAATTACACTTAAAACTTTACGCTTTGTTTCAGGTTTTACTGAATCAGCATTATTAATAACTCTACTAACAGTGGCTAAAGAAACGCCACTAACCTTTGCTACTTCGTAAATTGTAACACGCTCTTTAACATTTTCCATGTATACATATTAACATATATATTAAAAATGTAAATATTTTCATAAATTTTTCAATATAAAAACTTAATTTATTAATATTTATATTAATTTATCTTAAATTTAATCTTTTTTATTAAAATTTGAAATGTTTAATGAAAAATTTTCATTTATTTAATAAATTGGATAAGGGACTCTTTTTAAACGATCACTAGGAATATTTCTTCTACCTTCTTTAGCTTGTTCTTTATAATCAAGCATTACTAAATCTCCAGTGTAACCGCATGTCATATTATTTACAAAACTTGTACCAACTCCATACATTGAAACAGGTACTCCTTCTTTAGTCCAAGCGTCGATTTTTTCTTTATTAAACGAACTAGAGACAACAATTCCAACATAATCAAAACCCTCATCATCAAGAGCTTTTCTTAAAGCATAAATAAGTTCTTTACAAACACCATGTGGATCAAAACCTGAAGTATCTTTATCATCGAAATAATGATCAATTAAAGCTTTAGAAGTGTCAACTCTAACTGCTTTTAGTTCATGCTTAAAGGTTCTAGCAACTGCTAAACTTTCTCTAATAACATTATTATGATAATCAACAAGTGCAGTAATTTGTTGATCTTTAAAAGTATTATGATAAATAGTACAAGCTTTAACCAAATCACCATCACAAATTTCTATAAGAGCATGAGGCATAGTTCCCATACCTTTGCCACCCCACCATAATCCTTGTGCGTCAGTAGAAACTTTAGAAATTCCTGCAACATAAGTAGCATAACCATCACCAATTTGTGTATGATAATCATCTTGTCTATCAGCCATTGAAAATACTGGAGTTCCTCTGCTTGCTAAAAGAACCTCATGGACATTAGTAGCAACACTTGTTCTACGAGATAAAATTCCATCGATCATAGATTCTAAAAATCCAAAATCTTCATATTTTCCTGTAATTTTTAAAACTGGTTCATTAGCATTAATTAAATCACCATCATTAAGAGCTTCAATAATAAGATTTTCAGGATTATAAGCAAATGTATGAATTAAAGCGATAGCTTCATCAATTCCACATGCCATACTATTGTTTCTTCTTTGAAAAAATTGCATAGTTACAACGTGATTTGGAACATTTTCAATAACAACTTTTCTAGTTTTTAAAAAATAATTTGCTGCGTAAAAGCCTTCTCTAAGTCTTTCATCAAAACAAAAAGTTTTATTTGTTAATCTTGAGATAATTCCTTTTTCTTTAAGTTTAATTTCTAATTCTTCCATTTTATTTACTCCAAAAATCTTCCCCAATGTTATAAGAATCATTAATTTCTAATAATCCTCTAATATTTTCATATCCTGGTAAATTTAACTCTCTACCACTGCATAGCATACCATAGCTTTCAATTCCAAGCAATTTACTTGGTATTATTTGTTGGCCATTAGGCATAAAGGCATATGGTTTAGCACAAACAACTTTCATTCCGAGTTTTGCATTATGTGCACCGCATACGATTTGTAATGGTTTTTCTTCGCCAATATCTACAAGACAAATATGCAAATGTTCACTATCAGGATGTTCTTCAAAACTTATAATTTTTCCAATAACAAATCCGCTATCCTTTTGTAATTCTAAAATAGGTAAGTTATTATTTTTTAAAACGTAATTAATAATTCCAATTAATTCTTTATTACAATTTGGTAAAAATCCATGAGCTTTAGTTTTAAAAACTTCAGAAATATTAAAAATATTATATCCAATTATCTCGTTATTTTTATATAAAACCACGCAGTTCTCAACTTTTTTTATAAAATCTGGATTAGCATTACTATTAAAAATAACAAATAAAATATCACCTAATTTTTCTTTATTGTAGTATAATCCGTAATTCATATTATTCACTTAATCCTTCAATTTTTTCATTATTTAAATTTTTAATTAAATATAATATAGAATTTCTTGCATCAATATAATCACTAATTCTCATTACAGTTGAACATGTATGAATTGATCTAGCACAAATACAATGCGTTAAAGTTAAAATACCATCTAAATTTTTATGAATAACACCAGCATCAGTTCCACCAGGACTATCAAAATATTGATAATTAGAATTAGTTTGTTTACAAGATTCAATTTGTAAATCTAATAATTTCTTATTTGCTATAAATGAACGATCAAAATATCTAATTAAAACACCTTTTCCTAAAATTCCTAATTGACCGTTACTACCAAGAGAATCTCTAGCAGGTGAACAATCTAAAACAATTGCTAAATCTGGTTTAATCATAGTACTAGCTGTACCAGCACCTCTACATCCAACTTCTTCTTGAACTGTGCCACCAACATATAAATCAAAAGGTAAATCAATATCTTTTAATTCATTTAATATAATAAGTCCTAAAATTATTCCGTATCTATCATCAATTGCTTTACTTATAATTGATTTTTTATCATATGTATATTCAAAATCACCTTTACAAATTATTGGACATCCTATTTCAACATTAGCTTTTTTAGCATCTTCTAAAGAACTAAATCCAAAATCAAATAATAAATTATCTGCACTTACTTGTCCATTAGAAGATCCGAGTAAATGTGGAGGAGTTGTATCAATAGCACCGATAAGTTTTTCATTATTTTTATTAAGTAAAATAACCCTTTGAGCTTGTAAACTATTATAATTAAAACCACCAACTGGTATAGGTTTAATCATGCCATTACTTAATATATTTCCTACATAAAAGCCAACTTCATCCATATGTGCACAAATCATAACTTTTTTTGCATTTAGATTTTTAGATTTTTTAATAGCAAAAATAGAGCCTAAGCCATCTTTAATGGTCTCAAAATTCATTTTTTTGAATTCTTTTTTTAAGTACTCTCTAACTTCATCTTCAGCACCACTTGGTCCAAAAAGTTGAGTTACTTCTTTAAAATATTTTTCTTCTAACTTGTTTAGCATAATTAAGTTCTCCCTTACTTTTTTACATATAAATCGTTTTATATTAATTCCCTTATTTAAAAATTTATTTTCATATTCTGTTAATGAATCGAAATTATCATCTTCTTTATAATCTAAATTGTTATAAATAATTTCGTAATCGAATTTTTTAGCTTGATCGTATGAAAAATTATAAAAATCAGAATTATCACTTTTAAAATAAATATTATGATTAAGCTTCAAAATTTTATTATAAGCAACAAAAAAATCATCAGAAGTTAATCTTCTTTTAGTATGTCTTTTCTTTGGCCATGGATCACTAAAATTCAAAAAGATTCCATCGAAGAATGATGGTCTAATCACTTCGACCATTTTATAAAAATCCATTGCTAAAAGTTTAATATTAGTTAAATTTGATTCGTCAATCTTTTTTAAACAATAACCAGCAATAGTTTTATTTAATTCAACAACTATAAAATTTTTATCTAAATTCTTTGATGCTAATTGAATAATAAAATTGCCTTTACCTGGACCAATTTCTAAATAAAACTCTTTGTTTTCGTTTAAAAAAGTATTATTTTTATTAGAAAAGTCTGCTAAAGTCAATTGATTTTTAAAATTTTGATCAATGTAATCTACAGAAGATTGATTGTACTTTACTCTCATTTTAAATTTCCTAAACCAAAAATTGCATGAGCATATAAGCTCATAGAATCATAAAAATCGCTTAAATCAATTTTTTCATTAGCATCATGAATATTGTCAACTTTACCTGGGAAATGACTACCAAATGCAACAGTATTTTTAGCTTCTTTAGCGTAAGTTCCACCGCCAATTGTTGCAGGTTTATTTGTAGTATCACCAGTCTCATGAACATAAACATCAGCCAATAATTTTATAAATGGAGTATTTAAATCATAATATAAACAACTAGATTCACTTAATACTGTAATAGGTAATCTTGAATCTTTTCTTAAAGAATCGATTACATTTTCTGGATTAACATTTTCTGGATATCTAAAATTTACAGTCATTGAGAATAATGAATCCTCATAAGAAATTAAACCGACATTATATGTAGTTTCGCCCATTTCTTTACTAGTAAAATATTGATTTAAAGATTTACCATTAGGTTCTTTATAGTCTTTTGAAATTTCTTTTAAAAAGCTAATATCATAAACATCACCTAATACTTTTAAAGCTATAATTCCACTATTGATTCCTAAATATGGTAATGAACCATGAGCACTTTTACCGATAAATTCTATTGTTAATTTAGAATCATCTTTAGATAAAATTTTATAATTTATATTTTTATTAATATTTAAATAATCTAATAATTTTTGATAATCAGTTAATGTTACGATAGCACTATCGATGACACAATTTGAAGCAACACCAGCATGTATTGATTCAATTGGTCCTAAAAATATTTTTCCTTCTTCTTTGTAATTAGTGATTCCTTTTTCTCCATAAATCAATGGGAAATCTCCATCAGGAGTGAATCCATAAGTAGGATCTTCTTTTTTTAATGTTTTAAAATAATATTCTAAACAGCTTGAACCTCTTTCTTCATCGCCTCCAAAAACTAATTTTACACGGTAATTTTTAATTAAATTATTATCTTTTAAAGCTTTTAAAGCATAATAAGCACTTACTCCAGGCCCTTTATCATCGCTTGTTCCACGTCCATACATCTTTCCACCAGAAATTACAGCATCAAAAGGTGGATAAATCCAATTTCCTGTAACAGGAACTACATCTAAATGAGCAAATATTCCAATTAATGTATCACCTTGGCCATAACTTATTTCAAGGCATCTATTATCACAAGTATCCACATTAAAGCCATCTTTTAAAGCAATACTTTTCATATAGTTCATGGCATTCTTAACGCCTTCACCATAAGGAGCATCACTTGAAACTGTTTTTTCATCATAAATACTATTAATTTGTATCAAACCTTTTAAAGTATTAAGTGCTTCAGTTTTATAATTTTCTACTAAATTTTTAAAATCTATCATAACTACCTCACAAAACATTAAAATTATATCATTTATTAATAAATATTCATTAAATATAGTAACTTATTTTTATAAAATAAAAATAATAAGCCTAAAAGTTTGCGTTTCATATTTGTAGGTCGATAAAAAAATAAAAGAACCCTATAATTAAATTTGCACATATAAAAAGAGGGTTCCTTATGAATATATTAGCAAATTTTAACGATAGTTTAACTGAATATTTTGAAAAAGTTGAT
>JALEXS010000070.1 GCA_022780025.1 Mollicutes bacterium
AATGTTAAAAATTAGTGATTATATTTATTTCTATAATAACGTTCGAATTAAAACTGGACTTAATAATATGAGTCCTGTAGAATTTAGAAAACAAACATTTGCTGTTTGAATATAAGTAAAAATTTTGGGGTTCACAGGGAAACCCTATATTTTTATTTAAAAACCTTGCAAAACTCAAATTAAATATTAAAATTTTAATTTCTAATACAAAATTAAAGGAACTGATTTCTCAGTTCCTTTAAAGCTTATATTAAGAGAGAAATATAATTATTGTAAAGGATTACTTATAGCATCTTTAGATACTATAATTGTATAAGTATTTCCTAAAGAAAGGCTTACACTACTATTTTTAACTTCTTCACCATTAACAGTTACTTTAGCATTTAAGTTTTCAATATCTTTAGAACTTGGGAATCCAGTAATATTATAAGTAGATGCATATTCATAAACTAAATAGGTATATACGGTCTTTTCAGTATATTCTTTAATATATTTTTTATATAAAGATGATGTTTTATAATTAGTTTCATTTAATAATAAAACATAAGCATGCTTTGAATCTACTATTTGTTTAACATAATATGTTTTAGGTAATGTTGTTAATAGTTCATCATCACTTACTTTATTTTTAAGTTCTTTATCATAATATAGTTCAAGTCCTCTTTCAGCTGCCTTTTCTGTAACTTTTTCGTTTATTTTACTATTTCCATAAGGACCTTGCCATTCATATCCACCAGCAAAGATAAGATTAGCTCTACCTTCTAAATATTCAGTTGGTGTAGGTTTAGCATCAAAAGTTTGCTTATTATATAATTCTTCATCGAATGAATATTTAAAATCATAAGCCATATTATATGTGATTGTTTGGCCTTGACCATTGAAATTTTCGGCATACATATTCACAAAAATTTCAGCTTTTACTAGTTTTTCTTTATCGAAATATAAAGAATAATCTGCTTTATTATGGTCAATTAATACACCCTCATTTTCATTATCTCGAACATCCTTCGTATA
Source organism: Mollicutes bacterium (assembly GCA_022780025.1). GTDB lineage: Bacteria > Bacillota_I > Bacilli_A > RFN20 > CAG-826 > Onthovivens. The sequence goes on from JALEXS010000070.1 coordinate 1,015, forward strand.
AAAATTAAAAACATAAAGATTATCTTTCATTTCTGATTTTGTAATAAAATTACCTGATTTAGTATTCAAAGTAAATAATTCTGGTAAGAATTTATTTATTTCGCTATAGCTTTCCATTTTTAATAAAATGTTAACGAAGCTATTTTCTCCACCATTAAAGCTTCCTTCCATAAAAGTATTTAAAGGATTTGTTCCTTTTAAATATTGACCATAGTATTTATCAGCATATTTTGCTTCTACTGCACTACCATCAAAACTATAAAAAGTATATTTGTCTCCCTCTATTTCTACTTTTTCTATAGAAGTTTCAACCTCCATCCATGATAATGTTGATGGATTATATACTTTATTAATCATAGAATCTAAATATTTTCCACTATTTGGATCAATTGCAATTATTTGACTGCCCTTCATTTTGCCTTCTGATACGTTTATATCAGCATTTAGAATTGTAGTAAAAGCGCCATTATAATTAGCTGTTTTTTCTAAACTACTTTTAATAACTTTCCAAACTTGTTCTTGAGCTTGATTTTCAACATATCCACATACTGAACAAGAATTTATTCCTTCACTATTTGTAGTATATGTATGAGCAGTATAATCAAAGCGAATATTTTCATCACATGAACAAGAATGATAATGTCCATTTTCATCATAAGAATAAGCTGTTTCTTTTGAATGCGTATGTCCTTGTGTTTTATTGCCTCCACATGATGCCATAGTAAAAACTAAAGGCATAAGAAGCAAAAATGTCTTGGTGTTTAATTTCATAATTTGTTACCTCTATCACTATGTTACCAAAACATATTTGTCTTGTAAAATATTATTTTATTACAAAATTTAGTGTCAACGCTAGTATTTTATATAACGATAATAAAAATCACTTTTAATTTAAATTCTATTTCGAACTATAACTATTATATTAACTTTAAATTTATTTTTCATTATTAATAGAAAATCATTATTTCTTTTTAAAAAAATATAAAAAAATTATAACATCTCCCTATTAATATACGTTTTTACAAAAATCGTATAATAATTTTCGATAATATCTATAAAATATTCTAATAAATAATTTATATTTAATTTTTAAATTGACAATTATATAAGAATTATAAAAATATAACAATAATATAGAAATACGCAGTTTTAATAAATAAAATTGTCTTATTTTTGACCGAGTTTATTGTCAATGATAATTTATAATTTTCCTTTTTTTAAAGCATAAAATATTAATAATAAATTATTTCAAAATTTTCATTATAAGTACATACACTCATAAATAAATCATTTATTATTTTTGCTTTTCCATACATTAAAATATCTTTATATTTTGTTATAAATAAATAATTATGTTCATCTTCTTTTTTAATATTTATTATTTCTATTTCTTTAAACATTAAAGAAGAAATTCCTAGTAATTTAATAGATGATTCAATCATTGTCCAAATTAATTTAGGACTATTATTTTTAAAATCTGAATGGTGTTGCTTTATAAATTCATATAATTTACTATTACTATTCTCTTTTACTTCTTCAATATCAATCCCTACTTCATCTTCACTAATAGCTAAAGTAAAATAATTTCCTTTATTAGAAAAATTATATTTAATATCACTATTTACTAAATAAGGTTTGTTATATTTATTAGTTTCTATATTTAATTTATCTTTGATATTAATAATTTCTTTTAAAAATTTTTCTTCTTTTAAAGAAATAATATAACGATCTTTATTTGAATTATTAGATTTATTTTTTAAATAATCACTAATATTTTCATAATCTTTTTCATTTAAATTTATATCATTTATATTTTTTAAATATACATTAACTATCATATTTTAATAAAAAGCCTTCTAATCTCAACTATTTTTTTAAATTTAATATAATTCATCTTTCCTTTATAATTAATTTTACTATTTTAATAATTAAAAAAATAGAATTAATAATTCTATAAGTATTATTTTAAAATTTTTAAAAAATAATTGTTTACAAATATATCAATTTCATTTAGACTTATCGAGATGAAGCGAAAAAGTAAGATTAAAAATTTTAAAATAAATTCAAAAGGATCCCTACAATAGGGGTCCTTTTTCTTATTTTTTAGCTTGGAAGCCTTTCGGTAAGAAGTAAAGATATATTTTACTGAAAAGTTGTGTTTTTAAAATTACGTCTAGAAAACGTTAAAAATTGTTCTTTGAAAAACTATTAGATTATGACTATTTAGGTTGATAAAGCTTATTTTGAGAGAC
>JALEXS010000025.1 GCA_022780025.1 Mollicutes bacterium
TTATGACTCTTTGTTTAAAAGTAATTCGTTTTCCTGACATACTAATCCTCCTTTTGAATAAGAAAACGACATCAAAAATATTATAAACTATATTTACAACTCTATCGATACAACCTGTATTGAACAATTTGTAAATTAAATAAAAATAATATTTATTCATTTAAAATTAATTTTATTTTATAATGTTTTCATGGATAACAAAAAGAAATCAAAAATTTATTGTTTGTATGGCATTATATTTATAACGTTAGCTGTTATTTTTATTGCAGTAGGAGCTACAATGGCACTAATTAATCCTGAAAAGACATATTATGGATGGATTGGTTTTTCATTCACTTTTATAGGTTTAATATTTTTATTCATTTGTACTTATTGTTTTAAAAAATGGTCATTTTTAAAATTAAATGAAAACATTAAAAAATCCCGTGAAGATTTCATAAACGATTTAAAAAAATTAGAATCTAAACGGGATGAATCAGAACACATAGATGATAAAAAAGATCTTTAATATTATTTAAAATTTTTCTCAGTTAAAGCTTTTTTAACGTAATCAACATCCATATTTTGGAAAGTTATTGTATCAACAAAAGGATATACATTATCGAATTGTTCTTTATTATTTATAGTCCAAGCATTTACAAAATGCTTTTTTTGATATTTTTGAACCTTTCTCATAAAGCACATCTTGTCTTCTAAATCTAATGATTCGAAGAAAAATCTAAAATGATATACCCATTTTTGACCCATTCCAATTAATAAGCCTCGAATAAATTTTCCTCTTTTAATGCGTATTAAAGCACGAGGATCAAAAGAAATAATAAAGCAATTTTCTTTGTGAGCATATGAATTCATAGTTTTCATAAATTTATTAGCGAGTTTTTTATAATTATTATTGTAAACCTTCAATTCAATAACCATAGGGACTCTATCATTATTAAATTCAATAAGTTCTTTAAAAGTAGGGATTTCGCCACCATCATGCAATCTATAATTATCTTTAATTTCTTTTAAAGTTAAATCTTCGATTATACCTTTTTTACCAGTCGTTCTAAATAATTCAGAATCATGGCAAACAACTAATTCATTATCTTTAGTTAAATGAATATCATATTCAAAAGCGACATTATTTTTAATTGCGTTTTCAAAAGCTTTCATACCATTTTCAGTAAATTCTTCAGTATGTAAACCTCTATGAGCAATTCCTTTTAAAAATAATGGATTTATCTTTTTAATTAATTTTTCTTTTTTCATAATTAATCATCTATATCAAAAGCTTCAAAGCCTTTCTTTTCTCCAATTTTTTCTGATTTTATGTTTTTAACAAACATGAAAATTATAATAGATCCAAATACACAACAGAGTGCATAAAGTGGTAATTGACTGAAACCAAAGTTATCACTTAACATTAATAAGCCTATTAAACAAGGTGTTATAGTTTGAGCAGCCATTGATGAAGCATAATAATATCCAGTAAATTTACCAATATTCTTATTAGAACAAAGTTCAACAACCATTGGGAAAGAATTAATATGAACAAGACTCATACCGAATCCTTTAATAAACCAAACTACATATAAATAAATAGGGAATGGTTGAGATCCTATAGTAGCATCACTAGGAACTTTTATAGTCCAAGAAAATAATGACCAAACAAGCAATGCAACGAATGTAAGACTTAAACCAGTAGTTATTGTCCATTTACGTCCAATTTTACTAGCGATTATACCACCAGCTGCAAAGCCAATAACACTACCAACTCCACCAACCAAAACACATAAACTTAATGCAGCAGTACTAGCTTTTAAGTGGTCAGCAATATAAATAGATATAAAAGTACCAACCCCATTATCAGCCATAAACCATAAGAATTCAGCACCTAAAATTAATAAAAGCATAATTTTATTTGATTTTGACATTGGTTTAACATCATCATCAGCAACAGAAGTCTCAACAGCAGCCATTCTTTCACCAAGTTCCATTTGAGGTGCCATTTCCTCTTCAATTTTATTTTCATCAATAGTAAAAAATAAGACTAATGCACTAACTACCATTAAAACGGAAGCTATTAAGAATGGAGTTTCAATAAGCCATATACTTGTTGAACCACTTTCCCAGCCAACTAAATATTTACTTAAAACAAATATCATACCAACTACGGTAGCACAAGCTCCACCAAGATAACCCATGATATTGATAACGCCATTTGCTCTACTTCTTAATGGCTTAGGCGTAATATCTGGCATTAAAGCAACTGCTGGATTTCTATACATCATTGCAAAGAAAACAACTATTGCCATTAAAACGATTGTTCCAGCTAAATTATGGTAATGGAATAATACAGGAATAAAAGGAAATGCAATTGCACAACAAAATGTACCTATTAATATATAAGGCATTCTTTTTCCAATTTTAGTATGTGTTTTATCAGATAATTTTCCAAATATAGGAAGCATAATTAAAGCTGCTAAATTATCTAAAGCCATAACTATACCAACAAGATATTGGACTTCTTTTTCGTTTTTACCAAATGTTGTTTTAAACAAATTTGTTAAAAACAAAGGACACCAAGAATCATAAACTTGCCATAAAAGTAAAATCCCAAAAAAGGCAAATCCTATAATGGCTGTCCTTTTATAATTCAACTTTAGTTTAACTTGTGTTGAATTATTTTCTCCACTTTTTTCCATAAAAACCCCCTCAAAGTTAACTATTTTGTGAAAATTTTATTTATTAAAGGAATTAATTCGTTTAAAGAATTAATTCTATCAACCTGTTCTTCTATCATCCCAAATCCATAAGAAGCATGTATAAAATGAACGCCAGCTTTTTGACATTCTATGTAATCTTTTAATGTATCACCTACATAAATTACTTCATCAATATTTTCTTTTTTCATTAATAATCTAATATTATCATGTTTATCTAAACCAGTATCTCCTGCACATAAAGATCCTTTAAAATATTGTCTCATCTTGCATCCATCAAGATAATTTTCTATATAACCTTTATCTGCGTTAGAAACAACATATAAATCATATGACTTAGATAATTCACTAATTACTTTTTCTTCATTAGGATATAATTTACCAGGATGTTTTGCTAAATATTTAATTTCATAATCAAACATAAGTTTAAATAATCTTTCCCCTTCTTTTATATCAACATCAGGAAAAGCTAATTTTATAGTTTCTAAAGGTGTTAATCCCATAAAGGAACTAGTTTTCTTTGCATCAAAAACATAAGGCAATTTATTAATTTTCATGCATTCATTATAAGACATCATTATAGGTAGCATGGCATCCCATAATGTCCCATCTAAATCAAAAAATATTGATTGTTTCATATATAATTAATATTCTACTATTTAAACGCTATATAATCAAGGAACGAAAAAGTAGCACAGTCTCCTGTGCTACTTATATATTCAAAATTTCTATAAAAGGGGGTATATAAAAATTTTAAATCAAAAAATATTGTGATTTCTAATTATGAAATCGTTACTTCGTGATTTACTTCTTTCATAACTTTTAATAAAGAATTATCATCACTTAAATCTTTGTATAATTTAGTTATATTATTAACACTAACGTTATAAAGTAAAACATAACTAAATATGCTCTTTCCGTATCCTTCACTAGATACTAAAGCATTGTTAAAGTTTGTATTCTTATACATTGTAGATAAAGTTTCAAAAATTGTTTCATCTTCTGTATTAACTAATCCATTAATTCCAAAAGCTTCATTAATTTTTAATTTTGAGTCTTTATAAAAATTAACTTGTGCTTGAGGAATAGTTTCTTTTGTATAATTACTAGAAACATAATAATCACGATAAATTGAAAAATTAATACTAGATAATGATGCTAATTCTTTAACTTCATCTTGAGTTTTATATTCTTCATAAATGATTACATTTTCATTAATTACGACTTCACTTCCACCATAAACATTAATAACTGCACCAGGAAGTACTTTCATTTTCGTATTCATTATGAAAGTACCTTGATAAATTGATATATTTTGGTTTCTTGTAACAGGGAAAAATACTTCATCAGTTTTTATTTCCATTGAAGTTTTTAAGGTCATAGCATTAGTTTTACATGAACCAAATACTTTTATATAATCAATTCCATCATATTTATTATCTATATAATTGACATCTTTTGTAATATATCCTTCTTCAACTAATTCAAATAATCCATTAGTTCCAACGATAGTTTGAATAGTTTCGTTTTGTTTACCTGAAGCGTATAAAACACATAATGCATTAAGTTTTCCACCATAATAAACATTAGTTTTTGCTTCTAAATAACACATTCTATATAAGTCAAAAGGAGTTTCATTATTAAAATATCTTGCTGCACTAATTGATCCGCCACTAAAATCTTCAATAACAAAATTAGTAGATAAAATTCCGCCTTTTCTTACGTTTATTTGACCATTATGTTCTTTACTAGAATCAATGATATAGCCACTACTTTCAATTAAACCACCATCTAATATCTCAATATTATGCCCATTAAGATCTAAAGTAATATAATCGCCAGTAATATAACCTTGATTTCTTTGACCCTGAGTATTAATAACAGCACCAATATAAACTTTACCTTTTATAACTAAATCATTAGTTAATTTTAAAGTATAAACATTTTTTGTTTTTTCTTTTATAAAAGATTCACTAAACATATCAGCAATATTATTAGCTTCACTTTGGGCTAAATTTCCATATTCTCTAACATCACTTCCTATATAGTTTGTTCCATCATCTTTAACTTTTTTGGTTGATAATATCAAAACTTTTTCTTCATCAATAGATGTAAGATTATCATTTGTAATAACATTATTTTCTTCAATATTTTTTAAATCTAATAATGGATTAACAATTCTTTCGTTTTCTAAAGCATTTGCTAATGTATCATAATAATTTAAAGAAGAATTTTTACCATATTTTATATTTAAATCTTGATTTGTAGTATTTAAATAATTGATTAATTCCTTATTTAAAGTTAAATTAGATTCAAAATTCAATGTATTAACATACGTTTTATCAAAAGAATTTTCACTAATTTCAATCTTATTATCATAAACATAAAGAGTATTTATTTTGCTATTATTAAAGGCTAATTCATCAATATATTTTAATGATTTAGGAAAATAAAATATATCATTATCAATATTTATTCCATCAAAAGCACCTTTACCGATATTTTCTATATCATTATTTAATTTTAAACTAATATTATTTAAATTAACTCCTTTTAAAAAAGAAGAAAAATCCCCAACAGAAATTACTTTTTTAGCATTGTAATCACTATTAACGTTAATATCTTTATATAAATTAGAGAATTCATTTACATTATTTATTTTATTAAAAGCTAATAAATTATTAATGTAATAATTTTTAATTGATTCATTATTAATTTGATTATATTTATTTAAAATAGGTTCAATTTCGTAGCCTTCTTCATAATCATTATAATAATATAATTTATCGCTATTCATTGAATTGAATGTTTTTGATAGTTTTATATCATTTATATATGAATATGTTTCAGATGTATTTTTATTAATTAATAATTTAGATGTATCAGTAACTAAATCAGGATTTAAATCTAATTGACCTGAACTTGGTAATATAAACCCATAAGTATTATTAACTTCTTCAAAATCTAATGTTTCGTTATTAAATTTACCAAGATAAATAATATCTTGTTCACTATTAAAAAGATAATATTCTTCATCTTTTACTATATAAGCTTTTAAATTTTCACCATTAGCTACTTTTTTATAAATATTTATTAATTCTTTTAAATTATCGATAATATCATCAGGGCCACAACTAAATATTGATGCACTTAACCCTAAAGTAATCGAAAAAATTACTTTTCTTTTCATTATTATTCTCCTTACTTACTAGATAAAACGCAAAATTAAAAAATTAATTTAACATCTAAGAGCAAATAAGGATTCTTTATTAAAATTAATGTTAGCAAAGTTAAATTTTGTAAAACTATCAGTTTTACTTAATGAACATATTCTTCTACATTTCTTTATAACTAATTTAATAATTATTATTAACTTAATAGTAAAGACTATAGAGAGACTAATTAAAAAACTTATTAAAGCATAAACTATTCCGCCATTTAAAAACGATAAGCAATAATCGTTTACAACAATAACAGCATTCAGTGTATATTGTAAAATTTTCTTAACACTTAATATAACGTTTAAATTGAATAGCTCAGGATTATAGGAATAACTTAAATACAAACTAAATAAACAAGTATATATAGAAACAATTCCTAAGATTGGAATTCTTAAACATTTAATTTTCTTAAAAATAAGCAACGATAAAACTATAGTTACTATAACTACAACTATGTTTGCTAATAAATAATTTAAGAACTTATCTATGAACATACACTCATTATAGCACATCAATAAAAAAAGAAATAATTTTATAATAAAAAGAAAAAAACAAATAAAATATGTTGTTTCCCTGTGAACCCCAAAATTAAAACTTAATTATTGGAGGTTAGCTTTATGAAGATTTCTTTAGAAAAAAAGAGGGAAATTATTTTGGTTGAACACTTGGAATATCACATTCCTTTGTG
>JALEXS010000041.1 GCA_022780025.1 Mollicutes bacterium
GTCTCTCAAAATAAGCTTTATCAACCTAAATAGTCATAATCTAATAGTTTTTCAAAGAACAATTTTTAACGTTTTCTAGACGTAATTTTAAAAACACAACTTTTCAGTAAAATATATCTTTACTTCTTACCGAAAGGCTTCATTAACAATATATATAGGAATGATCTCTTTTCCTTCAAAATTATAATTATCAAATTTTAAAACAACAGCAGAAAATAGTGTTTTCCCATGATCTAATTGCTTAAATCTAGCATTCTCTTGTTTTAAAATAATTCGTTCTACACAACTATTGTATTCTACGCCTAAAACCGAATCATATAGACCACACATACCGACATCACTTATATATAAAGGACCAGTAACAAGTTTTTGATAATCTCTAGTTTGAACGTGTGTGTGAGTTCCTAATAAAGCACTAATAGAATTTTTTAAACTATAAGCTAACGCTTTTTTCTCACCTGTATATTCTGCATGGAAATCTATAATATGTATATCACTTTCATCATTTTCAATAATGTTTAAAATTGAATTATAAGGATCATTAATTTCTAAGTTAGAGTTCGTAAAGCCAAGTAAATTTGTAACTCTAATTAATGTTCCATTAACATCAAATAATCTACTTCCTGCGCCAAATTTTTCATTTACTAAATTTAATGGTCTAATAATATCTTCGTTATCCAATATTTTATAAGTCTCATTCCAATGATTATAGTGATTGCCTAGTGTAATACAATCAACACCATGATCAATTAAAAAATTATAATGAACCGGCGTTATACCTTTACCATTTGTAATATTTTCACCATTAGCAATAACAAAATCGATATTATATTTTTTTATAAGCAAAGAAAGGTTCTTATCAAGAGCCTTTCTTCCTAATTTTCCAACAATATCACCAATAAATAAAATATTCATTATTTTGCTGTTTCTACTGCACGATATTCTCTTATAACATTAACTTTAATTTGACCAGGATAGGTCATTTCTTGTTCTATTCTTTCTTTTATATCATGAGCTAATTTAAATGCTGCTAAATCATCAATCTTTTCTGGAATAACCATTACACGAACTTCTCTACCAGATTGCATAGCATAGCATTGTAAAACGCCATCATAAGATTTACAAATAGTTTCAAGTTGTTCAATACGTTTAATATAAGTTTCTAATGTCTCACTTCTAGCGCCAGGTCTAGCTGCACTTAAAGTATCGGCAGCTGCAACTAAATATGAAATAATATATTTAGCAGGTGAATCGCCATGGTGAGACTCTATAGCATTTACAACAATATCGCTTTCGCCATATTTTTTTGCTAATCTAGCACCAATTTCAACATGGCTTCCTTCTATTTCAAAATCACAAGATTTACCAATATCATGTAATAATCCTGCACGTTTAGCTTGAACTTCATCAAGTCCAAGTTCAGCAGCCATTGCACCAGCTAATCTAGCTGTTTCAATTGAATGTTCAAGTTGATTTTGTCCATAACTTGTACGGAATTTTAATCTACCTATATAAGTTACTAATTCTTTATTAACAGTTCCGATACCTAATTTAAATATTGCATCTTGGCCTGCTTTTCTAATAGATTCATCAACTTCACCTTTGCATTTATTTGCAACTTCTTCAATTCTACCAGGTTGAATTCTTCCATCTTTAATTAATGTATTCAAAGTTCTAGAAGCAATTTCACGTCTTATTGGATTAAAGCAACTTACAGTTAATGCTTCAGGTGTATCATCAATAATAATATCAACACCTAATAATTGCTCTAAAGATTTAATGTTACGTCCTTCACGTCCAATAATTCTTCCTTTCATTTCATCACTAGGTAAGTTAATAACTGATATAGTTCTTTCAGTTGTTACTTCTTGAGCTTGTCTAAACATTGAATTAGCTAAAATTTCACGTGCTTTTTCAGCAGCTTCGCTTTCAGCCTCTTCTTCCTTGTTTTTTAAATATAAAGCGATGTCTCTTTGGCATTTTTCTTCGACACGCTTCATAATTTCTTCTTTAGCTTCTTTTAATGACATTTGAGAAACTTTTTGTAATTCTTCAATAATGCCATCGAGTTTAGTTTGTAAATTTTCTTTTCTTTTCTTGTTTTCTTCAATTTGTTGATCAATTAATAATTCTTTTTGTTCAAGATTATTTTCTTTCTTAAGTAATTGAGCATCTCTTAAATCAATTGATTGTTCACGTTGTAAAAGTTTATTTTCACTTGCAACAATTTCTTGTTTTCTTTCCTTAATATCTTTATCTGCTTCTGCTTTCATTTCACTAACATATTGTTTAGCATCAAGTTGTGCGTTTTTTATAATATGTTCAGCTTTAATTTCAGCATCAGATATAATTTTCTTTGAGTTAATATTAGCTTTTTTGCCTTTAAAAATTGGTATGACTAATAAAATACATGCAACAGCTACTATTACAAATAGTATAGAAAATACTATTGTTAAAGTTTCGTAAACACTTACTAAAAACATTTTAAATCCTCCTATGTAAATATTAATATTGATATAAATTTTTAAAAAATAAAGATTATATAAATAAGTATCAAAGATACTTCAATAATTATAACAAAGAAGGATTTAATATTAAATCAGAAATAATTAATTCTCGTTAGAACTATCCTCTTTTTCCTGTTCTTTATCTAAATTTTTTATATCTTCTTTTACTTTAGTAAAAATATCTGGATTATCTATTAAAAACTGTTTAGCTGTATCACGGCCTTGCCCGATTCTTTGTCCATAAACCTCATACCAAGAGCCTGCTTTTTTAATTATTCCAGCAGAAACACCTAAATCAAGAAGTTCGCCTTCTTTGGATATACCTTTTCCATAAATGATATCTAAATAACATGACTTAAATGGAGGTGCTACTTTATTCTTAACAACTTTTACACAAACAGTGTTACCAATAAGTAACCCATTTTGCTTAATTGCTTCGCTTCTTCTAATATCAATTCTTACAGTAGAAAAGAATTTTAATGCTCTACCACCTGTTGTAGTCTCATTACTACCATAAATAACACCAACTTTTTCTCTTAATTGATTAATAAAAATTAAAGTACAATTTCCTTTATTTAAAACTGCTGTTATCTTTCTCATAGCTTTCGACATCATTCTAGCTTGGAGGCCAACAGATGAATCAGTCATCATGCCATCTAATTCTTGTTGTGGTACTAATGCCGCAACACTATCAACTACTATCATTTGAAAACAGCCTTTTTTTGCTAATATTTCAACAATTTGTAAAGCTTCTTCTCCGCTATCAGGCTGTGATAAGATTAATTCATCAATATCTACACCTAAAGCTTTAGCATAAATTGGATCGATAGACTGCTCAGCATCAATATAGGCACATAATCCACCATTTTTTTGACATTCAGCAATAGCAGTAAGTGCTAAAGTTGTTTTACCAGAACTTTCTGGTCCATAAATTTCTACAATACGCCCTTTAGGATATCCTCCAATACCTAAGCATCGATCTAATAATATAGATCCACTTGATATAGAATCAACATCAACACAAGGCCTATCGCCTAAGCGCATTATAGAACCATTACCAAAAGTACGTTTTACATCTTTTAAAACGTCTTCAATTTTTAAAGATAAATCATTTTCATTTTTGTTTTCTTTTTGCATAAATTACCCCTTCAATAAACAAGTAGTATCAAAATCTATATTTTGGGGGTATTTTTTTAGAAAATTATTTTCCAATTATTGATAGTAAAGCATCAACAATACTATTTACAGCAATTTCTCTAACTTTTTCTCTTTCTGCTTCGAGTTTTAATGGGATGCCCCAAACTTTATTATCATAAACAATGCCCATATAAATTTCACCGACAGTGGCTTCACCTGGGCAAGTATTAGGACCAGCATTTCCTGTAAATGAAACACAGATATCAGTACCTAATATTTTTTTACCTTTAATTGCCATTTGTTGAGCAACACCCCAACTGACAACACCATTATCATCAATAAATTCTTTATCAATTCCTAATAGCTTAATCTTAAGATCTGTTGAATAAGTTACTAAGGATCCAACAAAACATTTACTAGCTCCGCTTACATCAGTTATTGTTTTAGCGAATAATCCACCTGTAAAGGATTCTACGCTACTTAAAGTAAGTCCTTTTCTTGTTAATACATCTACTAATTGCTCTACGTTATTCATTGTTCTTTCCTCCAATTATCATATGTATATTTTCTGTGAGATAAATAACCCCACTTATTAATGAAATTAATGTTGCTATATAGCAAAAAATATCTGAAATATGTAAATATCTAATCCAATTAGAATCAAATAAGTTAAAAGGGAATCCATTTAATAAAACAATGGATAAAGCAATCATTTGAAAAACAGTCTTAAGTTTTCCATATATATTTGCACTTATTACTACTTTTTTTGTTGCTGCCATAAAACGTAATCCATCCACAACTAAATCGCGGATAATCATTAAAATTACACAGAAAAAAGGAAATCTTAAATGATCATTAAGGCTTACAAAGTTTATAGATAAAAATACTAACATTGAATTAACAAGCATTTTATCAGCAATAGGATCTAAAAACTTTCCTAAATCAGTAACTTGATTATTTTTTCTAGCTAAATAGCCATCAAGAAAATCGGTAAGAGATGCAATAACGAAAACTGCAAAGATGATAACCATTATATAATTAACATACGCACCTGAACTTCCTATATAAAGATTGGCATTGGAGATAAATGGATGAAATTCATCAACTAAATACATAATAAAAATTGATAAAATTAAGCAAAAAGCCAAAACGATTCTAGAAATAGTTATCTTTGTAGGCAAATTAATTTTCTGTTTCATCTAAATCTCCTAAAATGAGTATTCAGTCCATAAGCCATGTTCTGTTTTATGCAACCATTTATCTAGGTTTCCCTGCTGAATCGGATTCATTTCTCCTATCAACTTCCTCTACCAAAATTTGAGTTTCTCGCTTGTGGGGTTTACCGCGTTTCACTTTATTTTTTCAAATAAATTCGTCACTGTGGCACTTTACTCTTTCCTTCCATAGTTTCCCTTAGGTCGGAAAATAGCCGTTACTAGCTCCCTAGTACCTAGGATTATTTTTTCTCCTAGCGCAATCACTACTACCATCTCAGATAGTGCGAGCATGGACTTTCCTCTAGTTAAAAAACTAGCGATTGCATAGACTGAAGTCTTATTTAATTTTACTAGGATCGACTCCCATTTGATATAGCTTTTTCTCGTATTTGCTTATTTTTTGGAGTAATTCTAGATTGTCAAGGTGTACATTATTTTGATCAAAAGATATTTGATTACGATTACCTTTTAATTCAGCTTCTTTTTTACTAAGTTCGACTTTTAAATTTTGATTAGTATGTCTTAATTCATTAATTTGAGTTTCTAATCCTTTAACTACTGAATCAATCATTCTATAATCACTCAAAACTTTATCTAGGAAGGTGTCAACTTCGTTTGCACTATATCCTTTAACATCTTTTGTAAAAGTCTTGTTTAATATTTCTTTACTAGTAAGTTGAAGTTTCATAATGTTCCTTTCTTATAAATTATATTTATAAAATAAATATTTTTCAATTCATTGCTTGTAGAAGTTTGCGTTTCATATTTGTAGGTCGATAAAAAAATAAAAGAACCCTATAATTAAATTTGCATATATAAAAAGAGGGTTCTATATGAATATATTAGCAAATTTTAACGATAGTTTAACCGAATATTTTGAAAAAGTTGAT
>JALEXS010000042.1 GCA_022780025.1 Mollicutes bacterium
GGTGATTTAGCACAATATATTAGAAGCTTTAAAAATAAAATATATGTTTGTAAAGCTAAGTATATACCTGATAAATGGCACGTATTAAAATCTATTAATGACTTAAAGAGATATTGCAACATGGATAAATATGATAGAGCAGTATTGTTAAATGCATTAAAAACAACACCTAAAGCTAAAATTGTAAATCAAGGTCAATCTTACATAATTAAATTAATTAAAACAAACGACAACATCGAGAAAATATGGAAAATTGATAAGTATCTTGGATGTTGCCAGGAATGCATAAACTCTCATCACTATTCTCAAAGATTTTATAGAACATCTAATTTTTCAAAAGAAACTGTCGAAAAAATTAATTTAATAGAACTTAGTAAATGTATCGGTGTTAAATCAAAAATAGGAATCAGAAAAGCAAATTATGAAATTCCTAAAATTCATTACAAGCCTTCATTTGATGATGCTGATAAAACTTATAATGTAAATTTAAATAGTTTTACACTTCAAACTAGAAAACTACTTGCAAATATGGTTTTTGGAAGTAATACTTAATTGTATTTAATTATAGGGAGACCTACAACAAAGGGACACAATCTATAGATAAATAAGAATTTTTTTAAAACTATTTTTTCATCAATATTTATAAAAATATTCGACTTTTGCATAGTTATTGAATAAAAGAGCGCTATTTTAAAATTATTATCAATTATAATTATTGTTATTTATTATTAATTAAATTAAATAATTCATCAAAATCCATCGATAATTTGTAATTATGCAATTCACTCTTTTTAATGAAAAATACATTACCTTCTTCACTACTTTTTATTGTTCCAGTAAAATCATTACATTTATAAAGAAATCCTAAATAGCGAATTCCATCTTCAAATCTCCATTCTTTAATATCACAAAGAATTGGATTTTTAATATTAAGACCTGTTTCTTCTTTCATTTCTCTAATTACAGATTCTTCTAAAGTTTCATTTTCTTCAACATGTCCTCCAGGAAAAGAAATTCCTGGCCAATCTTTCTTTGTTCTATTGATTACTAAAATTTCATCATCTTTATAGATCATGCACATGTTAGATAAAATTGTTTTAGATATTTTATTATCAGTCATGTATATACTCCATAATGACATTCATATTTAAATCATAAATTGTAATTTTATTATCTTCTTTTATAGCAAAAGAATTGATTAAATCACCTTTTGCTAAAGAAATACTACCTGGATTTAAATATGTAACTCCATCTACATCATCTATTTTATGAATATGTGTATGTCCATATAAAACAACTGAACCACTTTCAATATTTAATTTATTATCAGGATTAAAGCGATGACCATGTGTCATATACATATTAAAATTATCATTAACTAAAGCTAAATCTAAAATAGGGAAATCCAAAACCATGGAATCAACTTCTGCATCGCAGTTTCCTTTTACAGCAATTATTTTATCTTTTAAAGGATTTAATAATTTAATAACTTCTTTAGGATTATATTCTTTTGGTAAATCATTTGTTGGTCCATGATATAAAATATCTCCAAGAATCAAAATTTTGTCACATTTTAATGTTTCAAAATAATTCAAAACTTTCTTTAAATAATAACTTGAACCATGTATATCACTAATAATTAAATATCTCATAAACTTTTCCTCTTCAACATTATACTTTAAATAAAGTTAACTGATAAATTATTTTATTTAAAATTAATCTCTTGAGTATTATAATTTATTTATGTTTAAGAAAGTAAATTTAAAAAAAGTAATAGAAAAAGATATAAATGATATTTTGTCTTTCGAAAAAAATCAAAATGATGATGCTTACGCAACAATTAACGGAGATAGTGCTATTATAAAGCTACATCTTGAAAAAGATAATTTGTATAAACCTTATTCTAATAATGGATTATTAAATGATGAAATTTTTGATTATATTTATAGTGCTTTTAAATTAGTTAGAAAGAAAAAATCTTTAAAACTTGATATAAGTTTTGCTGATGATATCGATGAGCAAGAAAGAATTAAAATTAAAAATCTTATTAAAAAACATTACGCATTAGAATATCAAATTTTAAAAGAAAAAATTAGAGCCAAGAAACGTGCTTCATTTTTTTGCTTAGTTTTCGGTGTACTTTTACTATCATTAGAGATATTGCTTTATTATTTCTTTAAAAATCAAATTGTTAATGAAGTAATTGATATCTTCTCTTGGGTTTTTATTTGGGAAGCTTGTGATATTATTGCTTTTACAGTTACTAAATATAATATAAATCGTATTCAAACCTTAAGACTTTTTGAAATGGAAATTATAGACAATGATTAATTTTATTATTAAAAAGCAATTTAAAAAAGCAAGTAAGGAGATGCTTTTAGGTGATCTTGAAAGTATTAATAAGCAAAAAGATAATAAAACTGTTCAAGTTGATACATACAATTATTTAGATGATAAAAAGTCATATAGTTTATTAAATTATTATTATAAAAAAGATGAGCCTACTAAAGGAAAAGATTTAATAATTGACATTCATGGTGGAGCATGGATTTATGGCGATAATAATACAAACGGACTTTTTTGTATGGATTTTGCAGACAAAAATTATATTGTAACGAGTTTTACATATCGATTACTTATCGATAATCATAATTTAATTGACATTGTACATGATATATTTGATTCAATAAATTATATATTAAAAGACCCTAATAATTATGGCTATAATAAAGACAATATTAGCTTATTTGGAGATAGTGCCGGTGGTCATCTTTTATTATTATTTTTAGCAATCAATAATAGTACTGAACTTCAAAAAATATATGGCGTCAATCACATTGATATTAATATTAAAAATGTAATATTAAATCATCCAGCTCCTTTCTTATTAGACTTAATATTAATTAAAAAACATGATTTTATAAATTACTTAGCTAAAAGAACTTTTAATAAAATGATGTTCAATAATAATAAAAAGAAAAATATTCTTAGAAATAATTCTTCAATCGATCAAATAATCGATTCTATAGATCCTAATCTTAACTATTTATTAATATCAAGTAATGGTGATCGAGTTTGTCAAGAACAGTCATTTAGACTTCATCAACTTTTTATAGATAATGATATAAAGCATGACTTCTATTTTGAAAAAGATGATAGAGCATTCCACGTATATAATGTCTTAGAACCTGATAAAGAATTAGGAATAAATTGTAATAATTATATTTATAACTTCCTTAAATCCACTAAATCTTGATTTGTAAGAATTATTATTTATAATAATTCTAGGTAAGTTATATGGAAAAAATTTTAATTAGTGCATGTTTAGTTGGTGACAAAGTAAAATACGATGGAAAAAGTAATTATAATCCATTAGTAAGAGAATTATTACAATATTACGAATTAGTCCCAGTTTGTCCTGAAGTATTAGGTGGTTTAACTACTCCTAGAACTCCTTCAGAAAGAAAAGGTGATATCGTTATTGATAAAAATGGTAAGGATGTCACTAAATATTTCATAAAAGGAAGAGACGATGTTATAAACATCGTTGAATATTTACATATTAAAAAAGCAATTTTAAAGGAAAATAGCCCAAGTTGTGGAGTTAATAGTATTTATGATGGTAATTTTAATCATAAATATATTAAAGGTTCAGGTATATTAACTGAAAAATTAAAAGCATTAGGTGTTAAATGCTATAACGAAGACGAAATAAAGGTACTTATAGATGAAAAAGCAAACATTGATAAAGAACATTAGTTATATCGCAATATTTTCTGCTTTAACTTTTGTTTTAACTTATTTTATATCTATCCCTTATGGTGGTGGAGCAGGTTATTTTAATCTTAGTGATGGATTAATAATTTTTACTACAATTTATTTAGGACCAGTTATTGGTTTTTTTAGTGGAATTATTGGAACTGCTTTAGGTGATTTAGCTAGTGGCTTTGCTAACTTTATTCCATTTACTATTGTTGCAAAAGGTTTAGAATCTATCGCTACTTTTTTAATATTTTATTTTTTAAGAAAAACTAAATATGTTAAATTTATATCTTGTTTAATTTCTCCATTATTTATGGTTTTAACATATTTTATTTCTTATATTGTTCAATTTGGAATATCTTATGCATTAACAAGTAGTGGCTTTGATCTTATTCAAGGTGTTTGTGGTACTGTATTTTCAATTTTATTATTATTACTATTTGAAAAAATACCTTATAAACATTATGACTATGCGTCATTATCATTATTCAAAAAGGCAAATAAAAATGCATCGTAATTGATGCATTTTTTATTGTTCAAATATAAGTATTATTTATTTGGTATCTTACTTAAGTGCCAAATATCACGATTATATTCTTCAATAGTTCTATCACTACTGAAGTAACCACTCATTGCAATATTTATTAAGCAACTTCTTGCCCAAGCTTTTTTATCTAAATAATATTCTTCTACTTTCTTAGATTCAGCTAAGTAGCTTTCAAAATCTTTTAAGATAAAGTATTCATCATTATGATTCATAACTTCTTCAAATATTGCTCTAAATTTATTAGGTTCATTACACCAAGGACCATTAAATAAACTATCAAGAATTCTTCTAACATGAGGATTACTATTATATTCATCCCATGGATTATATAATCCTTTATTTCTTAATTCATCGATATCATTAACTTTTAATCCAAATATGAAGCAATTATCGTTTCCAACACGTTCACTAATTTCAACGTTAGCGCCATCTAAAGTACCTAAAGTTAAAGCACCGTTCATCATAAATTTCATATTTGATGTTCCACTAGCTTCTTTACCTGCTGTAGAAATTTGTTCACTAACATCTGTTGCTGGGATAATCTTTTCAGCTATAGAAACACCATAATTTTCCATAAAGACTACTTTCATATATTTATTAACTTCTGGGTCATTATTGACAATATTTGCAACACTTAAAATTAATTCGATAATTTGTTTTGCAAAGTAATATGAAGGAGCAGCCTTAGCACCAAAAATATAAGTGTGAGGAACCATTTTGAAATTTTTATTATTCTTAATTTCAAAATAATAATGCATAATTCTAAAGATACTCATTAATTGTCTTTTGTATGCATGAAGTCTTTTGATTTGTGTATCAAATATTGAATTAGGATCAATTTCGATATTATAATTCTTCTCAATATAGTTAGCTAATGCAACTTTATTATCGTGCTTAATTTTCATTAAACCCTCTAAAACTTCACTATTATTTTTAAATTCGATTAATTTTTCAAGTTCTTTTTCTGGATTAATTTCCCATTTATCACCGATAGATTTTGTGATTAAATTAGCTAATTCAGGATTAGAATACATTAACCAACGTCTATGTGTGACACCATTTGTTTTATTATTAAATTTATTAGGGAAATATTTATAGAAAGTTTTAAATGTTTCTTTCTTTAAAATATTAGTATGTAAAGCAGCAACACCATTAACGCTAAAGCATGTGAAAATTGCTAAATTAGTCATTCTGACCATACCATCTTTAATAATAATCATATCATTAAATTCGTTTTCGTTGACATTATTTTCATGCATCCGAATCATTTGTCTACGATTGATTTCTTCAATAATCATAAAGCAACGAGGAATTAATTTTTGAATATAAATTATTGGCCATTTTTCTAAAGCTTCAGGCATAATTGTATGGTTAGTATAAGCAATACATTGAGTAACTTGTTTCCAAGCACTATCCCAACCATATCCATAATCATCCATTAATAATCTCATTAATTCAGGAATAGCTAAAATTGGATGAGTGTCATTTAATTGGAAGACATACTTTTCATAGAAATTATCTAAAGTTCCATATCTTCTTAAATGTCCTCTTAATGCACTTTGAAGACCAGCACTTACAAAGAAATATTGTTGTCTTAATCTAAGAATTCTACCATGTTCAGTTGAATCATCTGGATATAAACCATGGCATAATTCTTTTAAAGTTGTTAAGTAATCTTCAAATGATTGACCACTTTCAAGATTATTTTCACTAGGTTCAGCACTCCATAAACGAAGTGTATTAGCTAAACCATTTTTATAACCTGGAACATAAACATCATATGGCATAGCTAAAACTTTAACAGCATCTACAGTTCTAATACCATAACCACCATTAGGCTTTAAATATGTTTCAGCATTTCCATAGAAACTAACTTCTACAGCATGTTTTGGTTTTCTAATTTCCCAAACATAACCATTTGTAAGCCATTGATCAGGTAATTCTATTTGTTTTCCATCAATTAATCTTTGTTTAAAGAATCCATATTCATAACGAATACAGTTTCCAAATCCAGGGTAATTAACACTAGCGATACTATCTAAAAAACAAGCAGCTAATCTACCAAGTCCACCATTTCCTAAACCAGCGTCTGCTTCTATATCTTCTAAAGATTCTAAATCTATTCCTAAATCTTCTAAGCCTTCTTTACAGATATTATAAATACCCATATTCATCATATTACTAGTTAATAAACGACCAATTAAAAATTCCATTGAGAAATAAATTAATTGTTTTTGATTATTCTCTAATACATATTCTCTAGTATTACGCCAATCATGTCCGCCATAATCACGAACCATTTCGCCTAATATATCGTATTGTTCTAAAATATGTGCTTCATTTGGAGCTTTACCATATTTAGATACTAATCTATCTTTAAATTCATTTATAAATTCTATTTTATTTTTAAACATATTTTCTCCTGATAAATATATAATTTATTTAAATTTTAAAATAATACCAGCGTAAGGGGCTAACTTAACACTAATCTTAAATGGTTTATTTTCTGGTCCACCATTTGATGTTACTAAATCTAAGCCATTATACGCATTACTTCCACCATAAACATCTTTATCACTATTGAATAATTCTTGATAAGTTCCTTCTCTAGTGACTCCAATATCATAACTTTCATAATAATTTGGCGTCATATTAAATATAAATATAAGATGAGAATCACCGACTCTTCTTTCAAATGCAAATACTGATTGATCTTTATTATCAACCATTAACCAATTGTAATGTACTGGATTATATTCTTCAAAATACATTGCAGGTTCATGACGATAAATTAAATTTAAATCTCTTACTAATCTAGAAACACTATCATGCTTTGGGTAACGTTTTAATTCCCAAGGTAAGGATTTATTCTCGTTCCATTCATCAAAACTAGCAAGTTCATTACCCATGAAATTTAATTTTTTACCTGGATGAGCAAATTGATAAGTATATAAATTTCTAATCAATGCAAATTTTGTATCATAATCCCCAAACATTTTATTAATAATAGTTCCTTTTCCATGAACTACTTCGTCATGTGATAATGGTAATAAGAAATTTTCACTAAAGAAATATGCCATTGAAAAAGTTATTTTATTATGTTCATATTTCTTATATATAGGATCTAATCCATAGTATTTTAATGTATCGTTCATCCAACCTAAATCCCACTTATAGTCGAATCCTAATCCACCATATTCAAGTGGTTTAGTAACACCAGTGAAATCTGTACTATCTTCAGCAATCATCATAACACTATCGTGTAAAATGTGCATTTTACCATTTAATCGGCGAATAAATTCAGTTGCTCCATAATTTTCGCCACTATTTTTATTGCCTTCCCAATAAACAATATTACTGACTGCATCGACTCTAATGCCATCGAAATGGAAATATTCAATAAAATAATTCATAGCACTCATTAAGAAACTTCTAACTGGGTCTTTGCCTAAATCGAATTGTAAACTACCCCATGGGCTATATTTATGTTCATTATCATATTCATATAAACAAGTGCCATCAAAATGACAAAGAGCAAATTCATCTGTAGCAAAATGGACAGGTGCAAAATCTAAAATAACACCGATTCCAGCTTGATGTAATCTATCAACAAAAGACATAAGTTGCATAGGATTTCCATATCTACTATCAACGCTATAAAAACCAGTTGATTGATATCCCCAAGATCCATCAAAAGGATATTGAGTGATAGGCATTATTTCAACATGAGTATAACCGAGCGCTTTTAAATAAGGAATTAAGAAATCAGCAATTTCTTCATATGATAAATTTCTATTATCAATCTTTCCTTTCCAAGATCCTAAATGCATCTCGTAAATTGACATTGGTTGATCAAAATTTCTAGTTCTATGTTTTAAAAATGGTCTATCATGCCATATAAATCCATCTATATTAAATAATCTAGAACAACTTCCTGGTCTATATTCACTAAAGAAAGCAAAAGGATCTGCTTTATCAACATAAACTCCTCTAGCATCTTTGAAATGATACTTATAAAAACTGTAATTATGTAAATTTGGAATAAAGATTTCAAAAACCCCAGCTTCATCAATCTTTTCCATTTTATGAATTTTGCAATCCCAATTATTAAAGTCACCAATAACACTAACATCTTCTGCCATAGGTGCATATAATCTAAAAACTACACCCTCAACAGTAGTCATTACCTTACTTTTTTTAGTCTTTTCAGGATTCTTTTTTAAAGGTACCAAAATTTCAGTCTCAATTTCTCTTTTAACAAAATGAGCACCAAAATAATTGAAAGCTTCAATACATTGTCCGTTCAAATAATCATAAAGCAATCCGTAAGCCATATTTTTCTCCTTATATTAATAATATTATATTCTTAAAAAAATCATGCTTAAAGAATTAAATGATGTTTTTTTAGTAAAAATGTAACTTAATGTAAATATTTTCATAAATTTAGAAATTTATTTTATTTAATTTAACATTTTCATAAAATTTAGTCTTTTATTTAAAAGTCATTTAAATTAAAAAATCTAAATTTTATTAATTTTCTTCTATATCTTATTATATATAGGAAGTAGTAAAATTAAGAATTAAACACAAAGTAATGATCTAATAATATTTTCTAAAAATATTCCTTGATTTAAAGATTAATGTAGTGTTATACTTATTAGGCGATTTAAGGAGGTAAACGAGATGTCTAGAGTTTGTCCTATTACAGGTAAGCACCCATTAAGCGGTAATAAACGTTCACACAGTTTACGTGCAACACGTAGAAAATGGAATGTTAACTTACAAACATATAAAGTTGAAATTAATGGCCAAGTAGTTAAAGTTAAAATGTCTGCTCGTGCTTATAAAACCCTCAATAAATCACTTGCAAAGTAAATTAAAAGTCTCAAATTATTGAGACTTTTTATTTTATTTAGAATAATAATACTAATCCAACTATTTTATTTAGAATAATAAAACTAATCCAATAGGAATATAACTTAGAATTAAGTTTATAAATATACCCCATTCTAACATTGCTAAATAACAATACTTTGGTCTAGCAAATACTTCTGCATCAAATTTAACCATTTTAGCCCGGCTTTTTGATGTTTTATTACCAATTAAAATAACACTAAATATTAATTGTAGACATATTGCAACAATTGAAGCAATGCAAACACCTTTTATAACTGTATATCCTCTATCTATACTAGAAAAATAATAAAACATTAATAAATCTAAAGCTATTTGAATACCAGTAAATGAAGATGCTAATAATAAATGTCCTTTGAAATTTGATAATTTAGTAAATAATAATAAAACAAAAACTAAATAATCAATAATAAACATTATCATTATAATGTAGCTACTAACATAACCAAAATTTATAGCAAATAAAATAATAGGGGTTATAAAAAGTAATGAACAAATAACTAATAATAAAATAGATATTTTACCTTGTTTAGTTTTTCTTCTAAACCCATTTAATTCAAAAGGAAAATAACTTAAAAAGTGAAACTTATTACTGCCTGTTAAATTAAACATTGAAATCCATTGGCCAAAAGTTAATCCAAAAAAGAAAAGTGAAATTAATATAATTACAATAAAAGCTGTACCCATAAACTACTCTCCTAAAATTAAACTAACTGCTACTTTTTTATCAGTAGCTTTTGCTAAATAACTTCCACAAACTAAAAGATTTGCTCCGCTATTAAATATAGCTTTTGCATTATCACTTTTAATTCCGCCATCAACTTCAATTATATAATTAAGTCCTTTATTTTTTCTAAAGGTGTCTAAATCCCCAATCTTTTTGTAAGAATTGAGAATAAATGATTGTCCACCAAAGCCAGGTTCAACAGACATAACTAATACTAAATCAATCATTGGTAGGTATTTTATAATCGCTTCGACAGGTGTATTAGGTTTAATAGAAATCCCACATTTACAACCAAAACTATGAATATAATTAATTAAATCAATAATCTCATTATCACTATTTATAGCTTCATAATGAAATGTAATTATATCAGCTTTAGCTTTAGCAAATTGTTCAACATAATCTTTAGGATTTGTAATCATTAAATGTACATCATTTATTAAATTATGTTTTTTATTAATCGTAGATAAAATATGAGGTCCAAAGCTAATATTATTAACAAAATGGCCATCCATTACATCGTAATGTAAATATTTAACTCCGCTATTAAAAATATTTTCTAAATCTAATTCTAAGTTAGAAAAGTCACTTGATAATATTGAATAAGATAGTTCTTTCATACCGTTATTTTACCACATCTTCTAGTTGGATGATAATCCAAAAATTCTTGCTAATAGACTTCTTCCTTGTTTCATAGCTTTTTTATTCTTATATAAATTTAAAATATCATCTCTCATCTGTTTAACAGTTTTATATCTAACACGTAAATCTTTATCTACAGCTTTAAAAAATATCTTTTCAGCTTCTTTTGGTAAAGAAGGAATTATTTTTAAAGGACTAGGCATGACTTCTTTTACATGTTTAATTGCAATATCATTAGGATTATCACCATCGAAAGGTACATTTCCAGTAATTAATTCAAAAAATAATATTCCTAAAGCATAAATATCACTTTGATAACTTCCACCAGCTTTTCCAGTAACAAGTTCTGGAGCTAAATATTGAGCAGTACCAGCAATTTTTTTATTCTCATTAATATTTAAATTACTATCTAATAATATAGATATACCAAAATCACCAATTTTCACAGATCCATCAGGTAAAATATAAACATTAGAACTTTTAATATCTCTATGAATTATCTTTTTAGAATGAATATAAATTAAAGAGTCACAAAGTTGGAGCATAATTGAACAAGCTTCGTTAATCGTATAAGCTCCTTTAAAATCAAGTGAATCTCTTAAAGTTTGTCCTTTAACAAATTCATTTACAATAAATAAAGTTTTATCATATTCGCCATAATCATAGATTTTAACTATATTTGGATGATTTAAAGCACTAGAAAATCTAGCTTCATTTTGAAATCTTATAATATTATCTACTTTTTTTAAGGCTTCAGGTTTTAAAAATTTTATTGCAACATTTCTTTTTAATATGAAGTCTCTAGCTTCATATACATTACTCATTCCACCTTTTCCAATTGTAGCAACTATCTTATATCGTTCACTTACTATATCATTAATTCTTATCATCTATACACTCCCAAAGAGCAACAGAGATATTATCACTACCACCGTTAAAATTAGCGACATTAATTAAACTATTAACTTTAGTTTCAGTAGAATCATCAGTTCTTAAGATATTTTCAATATCTGGCGTATTAACATTGTTATATAAGCCATCACTACATAATAAAATACTTTCTTTATTATATTTATATACTTTTATATTTAAACTAATTGAAGGATAAATACCAACAGCATTAATTAAAACATGACGTTTAGGATGTGTTTTAATTTCATCTTCTTTTATTTGCCCACTATTATATAAATAATTAGCATAAGTTTCATCTTCACTTAATTGTTTAAATTCTTTTTTGGATAAAATATAACATCTACTATCACCAGCATTTGCAATTATTAAATTATTATTATAAAGAAAAGCCAATATAATAGTTGTTCCCATTCCTTTATAATTTGCATCAGAATAACTTAAATCATATAACTTTTTATTTATAATCTTTAAACTATGTCTAATAAAATGGATACAATCTAATGTTGAATAAAATTTCTTTCTTTTCTTAAAAGCATCAGTTAATGCATTAATAACTTCTAAACTAGCAAAGTCACCTTTATTAGCACCACCCATTCCATCAGTAACCACCATTAAAAGATCACCATTACTATTAATAAGTATTTTGGATTCATCTTCGTTAGATATTCTTACTTTTCCTAAATCTTTTTTGTAAGAGAATGTACCATTAAATTTGTGTTTCATGTTTTGCTCTTAATTGACCACAAGCGGCATCTATATCAGTGCCAAATTCTTTACGAATAGTGACGTTGATGCCTCTTTTCATTAACGTATCCATAAAATCATGGACTCTTTTTTCATCACTACGTTTATATTTTAATTCATTAACAGGATTAAAAGGTATTAAATTTACATAAGCTAATGTACCTTTTATTAAATTCGCTAATTCTATAGCACATTCTTTACTATCATTAACATCTTTTAATAAGATATATTCAAAAGTAACTCTTCTTTGAGCTACCTTTTCATAATATTTTACAGCATCCATTAATTCATCAAGAGGATATTTCCTATTAATAGGCATAATTTTATTTCTTAATTCATTATTAGGTGCATGTAAAGAAATAGCTAAATTAATTTGTAATCCTTCATTAGCATAATCTCTAATTTTCTCGATTAATCCACATGTTGAAACAGTAATATGTCTAGCTCCAATAGCTAATCCATGAGGATGATTTAATATTCTAATAAAATCCATTACATTATCATAATTATCAAAAGGTTCACCAGTTCCCATTACAACAACGTGAGTAACTCTTTTTTCTTCATCTTTTAATAAATTATTTAATACTAAAACTTGACCTATTAGTTCATCAACTGTAAGTGCTCTTTTCTTTTTAAGTAATCCTGAAGCACAAAAGCAGCATCCCATATTGCAACCAACTTCACTAGTTACACAAGCAACATTTCCATAATTATATCGCATAAGAACAGTTTCAATTTTATTACCATCATTAAGTTCTAATAATAATTTGATTGTGCCATCACTTGAAACTTGCTTTGTAAATATTTTAGGAATTTCTAAGCAATATTCTTTCTTTAAAGTTTCTCTAAAAGACAAAGAAATATCACTCATTTCATCGAAATTAGTGACACCTTTTTCATAAATCCACTTAAAAAGTTGTGTCGCTCTAAATTTCTTTTGACCGACACTAACCATTTTATCTTCTAATTTATTTAATGAATAAGAATATAAGTTAAGCATTATCTTTCTTTCTTAAAATAGCGTAGTAGAAAATAGAATTATTTTCATTTGGTAAATATTGTTTTTCTTTAATTAATTCGAATTCTGCATGGTTTTCTAAAAAATTAGCGACTAATTTATTAGTTTCTTTTAAGCCTAAAGTATCAACGCAATATACTAAATATCCACCATCAGAAACATACTTAGCACCACTTTCTAAGCTAAGATTTTCACTAGCAATATATTCATCTAATTTATTAGAATCAAATATAACACTATAATCTGGGCTATTTCTTAATTTATCAAATTCACTACTTTTAGCAAACATGACAAATAAATCTTGTTTCTTAGAAATTAAAGAATCTAAACTATCTGGTTGAGCTTCATTGAAATATAAATTCTTTAAACCATAAGTTTTCTTAATATTTAATAATTCATAATTATCTTTTAAAGCACTAGCAATAATTGTAGCTTGATTTCCTTCTTTATTATATTTAGCAACAATTGGCATATAAATAAAGGATCTACCACCTAAATATATTGTATAATTTGAATGTTTTAAATTTGGTAATTCATTTAATAAATCTAAATATGATAATTGAATTGGTAATAAAACTTTTTCTTTAATAGCTTGAGTTTTTCTAAAACTACCTTTGCCTTTATATTCATAAGTTCCATTATCACAAAGTTCAAAATCATTTAATAATTGTTTATCACTTTCAGTAATATCTTTTAAAGAATTGAGCCATAAATTTTGAGTAGGAACTCTTGAAATTAATCTACAAGAAGCTAAACCATTTTCACTTCCATAATATTTAATCATCATTTTGACAAACCATTCAGGTAAATTAAATTTCATGCTGAAATATGCCATACTACCTTTTCTTATATTTGTAGATGGGAATGCATAAGCTTTTTTATCCTTACAAATTCCATTTAAAACTGTAATTTGATCATTACTAACGTTTATATCTTTCTTAAGTAATTCTTCTTTTAAATAATTTAAAGCATCTTCTTCACTACAAGATTTAACAAATGCATTATTTACAAAATATAAACCTGTGATAAGTAAAACATCAAAATCATTTTTACCAAAAACAAATTCAGTAGCTTTTCTAATAAAATAGTAATTTCTTAAAAAAGATCCAACTAAATTTAAACAAATATATTTGTCTTTATCAGTTAGTTTTTCCTTATTGCATCTTTGATTAATCAATGCAAAATAATCCTTTTTCTCTTTTAATACGATAGTTAATACATCTTTACAAATTCCAAAATAGTTCATTTTTATTTACCTTTCCCATTAATTTTATCTTCAAAGCCTTCAAAAACATTACCTAAATAAGGCTCGATAGTACCTTCTTCATCTTCATCTTCACATTCTTCATCATAATCTTCTTCATAAACAAGATTTTCTTCTGTCATAAAACGTGGATGTTCATTATTTATAAATTCATAATAATTATCTTGTGAATAATAATTAAAAATTATTTCCATATTTATGCATGCGTCTTTTAAAAATTGGTGAAGGATTTTGCATGCTTCTTTTTCCATTACCTTTACTTTCATTGGAGCTTCAACTTTAACAAGAATGTTCCAAGTATTTTGTTCTACACCATCATGTATGTATAAGCATTCTGGACAATAAAAATTGATTTTGTCTTTACTAGTTTCATAGATGTCTGCAAGTTTTGGAGTAACATCTTTACTAATTCCTCTTACAACATATGGGTCTAAACCTAAAATTGATATAGTTATCATCTTTTTACCTCTACTTAATAATCTTAGATTATTAATAAAAATTTTTCAATTAATAGTCTATAGGATTTACATTAATTTTTACTAAAATATTATTTTTTGACTTATAAGTATCAATAATTTCGTCTAAAATAGTTTCCACTTCGGATATTTTTTTGCATTTTAAATATAAATTGGTCTTATATTGCTTTCTATACCAAAATGGTTCACTTGGATTCAAAATTATTAAATTTTCGTTAGATACTTGAATATAGTTTTTAATATCCTTAGCTACTTCATAAGTTAAATCAGCATCAGAAGCTATTATTTCAATATTTATTACCTTATAAAATGGTGGATTATTTAATAATTTTCTACGTTCAATTTCATTTTTATAAAAAGACATGTAATCATTATTTATAGCAAATTTAATTGAATTATCATCTTTAAAACTAGTTTGAATAATTGCTAATCCTTTTTTATCAGCACGTCCTGCTCGACCAATTGTTTGTGTAATTAAATCAAAAGCGTTTTCACTAGCTTTATATGTAGCAATAGAAAGTAAAGAATCTGCATTAACTATTGCAACTAAAGTTACATCATCAAAGTCATGTCCTTTAGAAACTATTTGTGTTCCAATTAAAACTAATGCTTCTTTTTTATTAAATTTTGATAAAATAGTTGAGATTTGCGAGGATTTTGGTGTTCTATCACCATCTAATACTAAATAAGGTACCTTAAATATTTTCTTAAAATCTTCTTCAACTTTCTCTATTCCAAAATCTAAATAGGATAAATATTTTGATCCACATTCTGGACATGTAGATGGTTTTTTGATTTTATATCCGCAATGATTACAACGTAATGTTTCATCTTCTTTATAATAAATTAAATTCATATCACAGTGTGGACATTTAAAAGTGTGTCCACATTCTCGACAATAAAAACTTCTTCCGTATCCTTTAGTATTTATAAAAATAATAGTACGTTCGTTCTTTAATAATCTTAATTTAATTTCTTTTATTAATTGATATGAAAAAACTTGACTAAAACTTGGAAAATTAGTGAATTTCGTTCTATCAACAGTAATTATTTCTGGTAATTCTGCGTGATTATATCTTTCATTTAAAGTAAGTAATTTATAGACTCCGCTTTTAGCTTTTGACATAGTTTCTATTGACGGAGTTGCACTACCTAAAATAACTTTACCTTTATGATAGGTTGCCCTAATCATTGCTACATCTCTAGCATCATAACAAAGTGACTCATTTTCTTTATAAGTATCACTATGTTCCTCATCTATAATAATTACTCCAATATTAGATAATGGAGCAAAAATGGCACTTCTTGTTCCTATAACGATTCGAGCATGATTATCTTTAATTTTTCTATATTCATCATACCTTTGTCCTTCAGTTAAAGATGAGTGTAAAATAGCAATATCCACGCTAAAGTAGGATAAAATTCTAGAAATCATTAAAGGAGTAAGTGCAATTTCAGGTACTAAAATCAAAGCATTTTGACCATTATTGATTGCGTTTTCAACTGCTTTTATATAGATTTCGGTCTTACCACTGCCTGTTACACCATGCAAAAGATATACTAGATAATTACTATTTTTATACTCTTCAAACACTTTTGCTTGTTCTTCGCTTAAAGAAAATTGTTTTTTATAATCAAAAATTGGTTCAATATCTAAGCGATATTTTTCCTTTTTTTCTAAAGTAATAATTCCTTTATCAATAAGCGAATTTAAAGACTTTGATTGACTAAAATTTGACTTAGGAACAAAGTCAATTTGACTAAATTTATTTAGTATCTTTTTTTCAAAATTATTAATTTTAAATTTATCTATTTGATCATCATGCAATTTATAAAAATATTCATATTGAATATGAGAAATATTACTTAATTTTTTAGGACGCAAAGACTTAGGTAAAATTGTCTGCAAAGTCCCAATTAAAGGATAAAAATACCTTTTTGATAGAATATTAGCTAACTTAAATAATTCCTCATTAATTATAGGAGTTTCATCAATTTGCTTATCTATAAATTTAAGGTTTAAACCAAGGTCATCAGATACCTTATTAATATCATCAGAATCAATGAATTTAGATTCTACAACAAATCCATATAATTCCTTATTATTAAAATTAATTAAAACTCTAATTCCTTTTTGTACTTCTTTTAAAGAGCAATAATAAAAATAATTATTTAAAGCAAAAACATTATGTTCGACTAATACCTTTAATAAAAACATCTATTTTGTCATTCGATCCTTAATAATTTCAGCAATTCTTTGAGCAGCTAATTCTGGAACATCATTTACGACATTATATTCATAAAGTGATTTCAATTGTAATTCTTTACTGCCTTTTTCTAATCTTTCTTTAATAACTTCTTCTGTTTCAGTACGTCTATTTCTAATTCTAGATTCTAATTCATATAAAGATGGAGGTAATAAGAAAATAGAAACGACATTATTTCCTTTCATCTTTTCCATTACTTGTCTAGCTCCATTAGTCTCAATTTCAAGAAGAATATTGTGACCTGAATCTAGCATTTGTTCTACATAAGCTTTAGGAGTTCCATAATAATTATTTACAAACTTAGCAAATTCAAGCAATTCGTCATGCTCGATTTTTCTTTCAAATCCTTCCTTACTAACAAAGAAGTAATCACGTCCGTCTACTTCGCCATTTCTAGGTTTCCTAGTTGTCATAGATATTGAGTAAGATAAGTTTAAAGATTTGTCCTTCATTAGTTCTTTAACAACTGTGCCTTTACCAACACCACTAGGACCACTGACTATAATTAATAATCCCCTATTCATAATAAAATAATATATACAAAAAAGTGTCGAGTTTCAATTACTTTTTAGTTACTTTACTGATAAGATTATAATTAAATAATAAAATTTCAGATTTCAAAAAATAAATCTTAAACTTTGTTATCAAAATATTAGTAAACTTATATAACTTTGTTATATAATAAAAAAGTTGACGGAGGAATTTATATGGTCAAAAAAATTGGCATATTAACAAGTGGTGGAGATGCACCTGGCATGAACGATGCTATATTTGGTGCTATTAGAACTTGTTATAAATTAGATAAAGAGATTTATGCAATTTATGGTGGTTATAAAGGACTTATAGATGATAATATCGTAAAACTAGATAAAAATTTTGCTGATACTCTTATAAATCGTGGCGGAACAGCTATAAAAACAGCTCGTTTACCTGAATTTAAAGAAGATAAAGTTCAATATGAAGCAATTGAAACTTTAAAGAAACATGGTATTGAAGCTTTAATTGTTGTTGGCGGTGATGGCTCTTACATGGGAGCAAAAAAATTAACAGAAAAAGGTATTAATTGTATAGGTTTACCTGGAACAATTGATAATGATATTTCTAGTACTGAAACTACTATCGGTTTTGATACTGCATTAAATACTGTAGTTGAAGCTATCGATCGTATCGTTGACACTTCTAGTAGTCACAATCGTTGTGCTGTAGTCGAAGTTATGGGCAATAAGTGTCCAGATCTCACACTTTTTGCTGGAATTGCAACTGGTGCAAATTATATATTAACAGCTGATAATAATGTTAATGTTGATAAAATGATCGAAGAATTAAAAGAATTAAAGAAAACAAATCCAGATCATGTTCTTATTTTAGTTGCTGAAAAATTATTAGATACAGCAGCTTTAGCAAAAAGAATTATGGATGAAACTGGCTTTGATACTAGAGAAACAGTTTTAGGTCACATTCAAAGAGGTGGTACTCCTACTGCAATGGAAAGAGTTAACTCAATAAGAATGGGAGCTTATGCTGTTGAATTACTTGATAAAGGAATTGGTGGTGTCTGTATTGGTACAAAAGGTTATGAATTAATCTATACAGATATTTACGATGCATTAAATTTAGAAAGAGATAAACACGAAGATTTTTATTATACTCACGATTTAATTAAATAAAGAGGGTAAAAAAATGATAAATATTACTAAAAAAACTAAGGTTGTTTGTACTATTGGTCCTGCTAGTTCTAGCCCAGAAACGTTAAGAAAACTTATTCAAAACGGCATGAATGTAGCTCGTCTTAACTTCTCACATGGTGATTATGAAGAACATTTAGGAAAATTGAATAATATCCGTGCATTTGAAAAAGAGGGTATATATATTCCTATTGTTCTTGATACTAAAGGTCCTGAAATTCGTTGCCATGATATGGAAAATAATTTAATTAATATTAAAAAGGGAACAACCTTAAGAATTTCCATGACAAAGGTCTTGGGTACACCTTCAAAAATCAGTGTTAATTTCCCTGATTTATATAATGATGTATCTGTTGGTAATCATATTAAAATTGATGATGGAAAATTAGACCTTTTAGTAACTGGTAAAGATGAAGAAAATAAAGAAATTATTACTGAAGTTTTAAATGATCACGAATTAGCTAGTAAAAAAGGTGTTAATTGCACTGGTGCAAGATTATCAATGAAATTTATTAGCGAAAAGGATGAACAAGATTTAATTTGGGGTTGTGAACATGGTGTCGATTTTATAGCTGCAAGTTTTGTTAGAAATAAACAAGATGTTGAAGATATTCGTAAAATATTAGTTGATCATGGTCATCCTGAAATAAAAATTATTTCTAAAATTGAAAACTGCCAAGCAATGGGCTGCTTAGACGAAATAATTGATGCTAGTGATTCTATTATGGTCGCTAGAGGTGATTTAGGTGTTGAAGTTCCATTTGAAGAAGTTCCACTTGTTCAAAGAAGACTTATCACTTTATGTAGACAAAAAGGAAAACCAGTTATTACTGCAACACAAATGTTAGATAGTATGACTCATTCTCCTACTCCTACTAGAGCTGAAGTAAGTGATGTTGCTACAGCTGTTGATGAATCTACTGATTGTGTAATGTTAAGCGCTGAAAGTGCTAGTGGTGAATATCCTGCAGAAGCAGTTATGGCACAAGCTAAAATATCTAAAGCAATTGAAAGCGAATTAGATTACGAAACTTTAGCAAAAGAAGCTTATGATACTTCTAATAAAGATAATAACGATGCAATCGCTAATTCTATTGCAAATACTGCTAAATTAATTGATGCTAAATTAATTGTAAGTTATACAGAGCGTGGTAATAGTTCTAGAAGAATTTCAAAAGCTAGACCATGTTGTCCTATTTTATCTATTACTAATAAAAGAACTACTGCTTTACAAAACGGACTTTACTGGGGCATTTATACAATTTTAATTAAAACTAAAATGCCTGATTTCATCGAAGACATGGAATCAATTGCAATTTTCTATGCTAAGAAAATTGGCTTAAAACCTGGTGATGTCATAGTTGTTAGTGGTGGCACTCCTACTGGTGCTGGTAAAACTAACTTTATGAGAATTATTACAATTCCAAAGGATAGAGAATTATAAAACTATTTACAAATTTTATTTGTAGATATAAGATAAATACGCAAAGAGAAAGACAAGTTAGATATTTAAGTATTACTAGAGAGTAGAAATAGTTGGTGAAAATTTCTATTATTACAAATATCTAATACCACTTTTGAGCAATTAAGGAAACTTAACGCTGATTAACGTTACTAATCATAATCGAGGTGATAGTATTTTATTACTATAACTAAGGTGGTACCGCGTAAATTAATACGTCCTTAGATAATTTTAATCTAAGGACTTTTTTAAGGAGAAATTATGGAACTAATATTAAAAGATGAAAAAAAGATCGATTTAGAAAATGGTAAAAATGGCCATGACGTTGCATTATCTATTTCAACAAGTTTAGCTAAAGAAGCATTAGCTTATAAACTTAATGACAAATTATTTGATTTATACACACCTATTAATGAAGGTGGTAAATTCGAAATTATTACCAAAAAAGACGAATGTGCTAAAGATATTTTAAATCATAGTACAGCTCATCTTCTTGCTATGGCTGTTAAAGAGTTATATCCAAATGCCCATTTCGCAATTGGCCCTTCAATTGAAGATGGATTCTATTATGATATAGATTTTGGTAAAGATGTTTTAACTGAACAAAATTTACCAACTATCGAAAAGAAAATGAAAGAACTAGCTAAGAAAAATTTCTACATTACTAGACAAGAAATTTCTAAGCATGACGCTTTAGAATTATTTAAAGATAATCCTTATAAAGTTGAACTTATTAGTGAATTGGAAGATGGTACTATCACTATTTATAAACAAGGCGATTTTGTTGATTTATGTTTAGGACCTCATGTTCCTTCAACTGGTTTTATTAAATTCTTTAAACTTGAATCTCTAGCTGGCGCTTATTGGAGAGGTGATAGTAAAAATAAGCAATTAACTAGAATTTATGGTGCTAGCTTCTTCTCTAATGAAGATTTAGAAGCATATGAACATATGAAAGAGGAAGCTAAAAAGAGAGATCATAGAAAAATTGGTAAAGATCTTGGATTATTCATGTTCAGTGAATTTGGTCCAGGATTCCCATTTTATTTACCAAACGGTTTAATGCTTAGAAGACAAATTGAAAACTGGTGGAATAATATTCATGATCGTGAAGGTTATAAAATTATTAAAACTCCAATTATTCTTTCTAAAGAATTATGGCTCACAAGCGGTCACTGGGATCATTATAAAGAAAATATGTACACAACCAAAATCGATGAAAAAGATTTTGCTATCAAACCAATGAACTGTCCAGGTGCAATTTTAGTTTATAATAATGAACTTCATTCATATAGAGATTTACCATTAAGGTATGCTGAACTTGGTTTAGTTCATAGACATGAAGCTAGCGGTGCATTAAATGGTTTATTTAGAGTTAGATGCTTTACTCAGGATGATGCTCATATATTCTGTAGAAGAGATCAACTTCAAAGCGAAATTCAAAAATTACTCCATTTATATGATGAAATGTATAGTATTTTTGGATTAGATTATAGTATTGTTCTTTCTACTAGACCTGAAGCAGATTATATTGGTGATATCAAAATTTGGGATGAATCAGAAAAAATATTAGCTGAGGCTTGTAAAGCAAGTGGTAAAGATTTCAAAATCAATCCTGGAGATGGTGCTTTCTACGGCCCAAAACTTGACTTCAAATTAAAAGATTGTATGGGAAGAATTTGGCAATGTGGAACTATCCAATTAGATATGAACTTACCAGAAAGATTCAATTGTACTTATATTGATAGTAACGGCGAAAAAGTTAGACCAATTATGTTACATAGAGCTATTTTAGGTAGTTTCGAAAGATTCTTAGGAATTATTACTGAACATTTTGCTGGTGCTTTCCCATTATGGATTGCTCCTGTTCAAATTCAAGTTTTACCTGTAAATAATGAATTCCATTTAGAATATGCTAAAAAATTAGTTGAACAATTAACTAATGAAGGATTTAGAGTCAACTTAGATGATTCAAATGAAAAATTAGGCTATAGATTAAGAAATACAATCCTTAAGAAAATTCCTTATACAATTGTTATCGGTGATAAGGAAGTTGAAAATAAATCAGTTACATACCGTAAATATTCAACAACTGAACAAATTAACATTTCTACTCAAGAATTTATCGATAAATTAAAACACGAAGTTAATGATAAAGAATTGTTAGTAGATCCAAAATCATTATAATTAGCACCAAAAATAAAGTGGTTACGCTTAAACTGATGGGTACCCAGTTTCCTAGACACTAAATGTTTATTAACTGGATTATATCACAAGACTGACATGGATGCTTCCCTAAACTTAGATGGAGGCATCCATTTTGTTTTGCTTTTAATCCTTTTGTTGTTATAGTAATCAATATATTCAACTACCGCTTGTTTAAATTGTTCAAATGTTTTGAAATCTGATTCATGACCATAAAACATTTCGTTTTTCATTACTCCAAAGAACGATTCCATTATACAGTTATCAATGCAGTTGCCTTTTCTTGACATTGATTGAATAATTCCCATTTCTTTTAGTTTTTCTTGGTAAAACCTATGTTGATATTGCCAGCCCATATCGCTATGGAAAATCAATCCTTCTAGATGTGGATGCTTTCTAAAAGCTTCATTTAACATTCTCATTGTTTGTTCTAAATTAGGAGATAGAGATAGGTCCCACGCAACAACGTCACCCATTCCCATATCAATGATTGGTGACAGATAACATTTGCCAAATGGACAATTAAATTGAGATACATCAGTTGTCCGTTTTTTATTAGGTTTAGTTGTGACGAAGTTTCTGTTAATTATGTTGTCAGCAACATGTCCAACTTCACCAATATACGAATGATACTTTTCTTTCCTTCTAATTGCTCTTAACCCCAATTTAGTCATTAATCTAAGGACTTTCTTGTGATTAATAACGTAACCGCGATTGTGTAATTCTGCTGTTATTCTTTTAAAACCATATCTTTGCTTATTTTCAAAGAAAATATTTTCGATTAAATCCATTATTTCTTTGTTTTTAAGATCTTTATCGTTTTTCTTAAGTTCGAAATAATATGTTGCTCGTGGAAGAGAAGCCACTTTAAGTAATTTTGATAATATCCGTTCTTTATGTGTGGATAATAATTCACTAATTACTTTTGTTTTTTCACCTTGGCTTCCGCGGCCTCCCTCTTTGAGACCAAGGTGTCGAGTTTTTTTAAATATTCATTCTCCATTTCTAGATACTCATTTCTTTCTCTGAGAAGTTTTAATTCTTCTTGTTCTGAAACAGATAATTTTAGTTTTTTAGTTTTCTTTTTCATAACGATTTCTTTAGTTGGTCTACCTCGTCTACATTGTAAACCATCAATGCCTTTTTCGTTATATTTTTTAACCCAATGATAAAGTTGTCCAGGACTAATGTGGCTTAATTTTGCAACAGATGTAAGTGAATTCCCGGCCAAAACTTTTGCCACTATATCAAAACGCTCTTCAGGTGTCCAGCGTTTATTTGTTGCAGAATGCTTTAATCCATCAATTCCTAAATCATTATAGTTTTGAACCCATAACTTTACTTTACTCATAAAACTAATGCGCTGGTTTCTAGTTCCTGAAAAAGTAATGAATTCTCCATTTTTATACTTGGTTACGCAATCGAACTTGAATTCCCATGTATATTTCATAAAAAAATACCCCTTTCCTAATGTCTAGGATTTGGGGTACCTTTCAAACGTAACCACTTTTTTGTTAGATAAAATTTTAAAATTTAAAATAATTGCATCAAATAGTTCATTAAAAATTTACTAAAAGTAAACTTATCATTTGTAATTGATAAATCTTGAACATAAAAAGCATTTATATTTGGATCAACTTTAGCTAATCCATAAAAGATTAACAAATACAAAGTTCCTATAAATAAGCCGAATACTAATCCTAATATTCCGCCTAAAGTTCTATTGAAAAATCCAATTATTTTATTGTTATTAATACCACGTGAAATAATTCTTTTTAAAATATTTAATACAATAAATAAAACTATAAAAATTATAATTCCACTAATAATTAGAATAACAAAATTAGTCCACTTTTCTCCAATAGCATTATACATATTTGTATATAAAGGTGTATTGAAGAATAAAGTAGATAGAGGAGTTGCAATATAATAAGCAATAACTAGAGCTATAAATATATTTAACCAGCCTAAAATTTTACCAATAATACCTTTTGCTATTCCTATAATTAAGAATAGAACCATAATACAAAGTAAAATTATATCTGTTATTGAAAATGCCATAACCCCTCTTTTTTAATCAAAAAGCCTGCAAAACTCAACTATTTATTTTGCTTTTCCTTGATTTTTAACTGCTTCCATTGCTTTTTTAATAGCATCTTGGTCGCCTAAATAACGTTTTGAAAGAACTTTAAAGTTTTCATCTAATTCATAAACTAATGGTACACCAGTAGGAATATTTAAAGAAACGATATCATCATCACTAATATTTTCTAAATATTTAACTAAAGCTCTCAAGCTATTTCCATGAGCTGCAATAATAACTTTTTTACCATCAATAATGTCTTTTTTAATTACTTCTTCAAAATAAGGAACAACTCTAGCAACAGTGTCTTTTAAACATTCTGTAAGAGGTAATTCTTTTTTATCAACAGTAGCATATTGTCTTTGTAATGCAGGATTACGTGGATCAGTTGGTTCTAAAGCTGGTGGTTGAACATCATAACTTCTTCTCCAAATTTTTACTTTTTCTTCTCCAAATTTTTCAGCAGTTTCTGCTTTATTTAATCCTTGTAAAGCTCCATAATGTCTTTCATTAAGTTTCCAAGTTTTATAAACTGGAATATATTCTTCATCAAGTGCTTCTAATACTCTATTTAATGTATGAATAGCTCTTTTTAAATAAGATGTATAAGCAACATCAAAGTGGAATCCTTCATTCTTTAATAAAACGCCACCATTAGTAGCTTCTTCTTTTCCTTTTTCAGATAATTCAACATCAGTCCAGCCTGTGAATAAATTAAGTTTATTCCATTCGCTTTCACCATGTCTAATTAATACTAATTCATAAGTTTTTGCCATAATTTAACCTTCCTTTACAATCAATATTGTAATTAACTTTTAACTTTTTTTCTATATATATTTTTATAAGTTTTAACAACTTAATTATTTATAATAATTAATAAATTATCACAATCAATTATGATATAATAACGACATAAGGGAATTTTGTTATGGAAGGTAATTTAATTGTTGAAAAGTTAATAAAATATGCAGAATATCATTTACATTTAGATGAGCTAGATGTTTGTTACAAAAGAAATGAATTAATTTCATTATTAAAGTTAAACAATATTTATAAAGGAGACTATGACTTTAGTTATATTAAAGATTTAAAAGTTCCAGATACTATAATTGAGGAATTAAAAAATTATATTTTAAGTAATAAATTAGTAGATGAAAACTATTTAGAAATATTTATAACTGATATTTTAGGTGAATTAACTCCTTTACCTTCTACAATCAATCATACTTTTGCTAATTTAAAAAAGAATTTTGATTCAGAAAAAGCATGTAAGTATCTATATGATATCTCTATTAAAAATTGGTATATTAAGAAAACCGCAATTGAAAAGAATTTACATTGGTTTTATAATCCTACTAATTCAGATAAATTCTTAGAAATTACTGTTAATTTATCTAAACCAGAGAAAAATAATAAAGATACTGCAAAATTATTGTTAAAACAAACTGGTGATAAATATCCAAGTTGTTTATTATGTAAAGAAAATGAAGGCTTTGAAGGTAGTTTATCACAACCTCCACGTAGAAATCTTCGTACAATAAAACTTAATTTAAATAATGAAAAATGGTTTTTACAATTCTCACCATATGCATATTACAATGAGCACTGTATTATCATTAATGAAGATCATCATCCAATGAGAATTGATAATACTACACCTATTAAATTGATGGATTTTGTTGATTATTTACCTAATTATTTTATTGGTAGTAATGCTCCTCTTCCTATTGTTGGCGGTTCCATTTTAAATCACGAGCATTTCCAAGGTGGAGAACATTTAATGCCAATGCATAAAGCTCAAATTAAAGAAGAAATTAAAACTAAATATAAAGATCTTAAATTTGGAATTCTTGATTGGTATAATAGTGCCTTACAAATTGAAGGCTCTAATAAAGAAGAAATAATCAAATTAGCAAATAATATTATTGAGACTTGGAATAATTATTCTAACAAATCTTGTGATATTGTTTCTAATGAAAATGGTGTTCAACATAATACTGTATCTCCTATTTGTCGTAAAAATGGTAATAAATATTATTTCACTATCATTTTAAGAAACAATAATACAAGTGAACAATATCCTGATGGTATTTTCCACGTTCACCCTGAATATCAAAATATTAAGCATGAAAGTATTGGTCTTATTGAAGCAATGGGCTTATTTATTTTACCAGGTAGACTTAAGAAACAATTTGATATGATAGAAGATATTTTATGTAATATTACTCCTTATAATGAAAAAGAATTAAATGATCCTAATAATACTTTATACGTTCATAAAGATATGATTAAAGAATTGCTTTCTTCTGGTTTATGTAATTCAAAAGATGAAGCGTCTGATAGATTAATAAATCATGTTAACCATATATGTGAAAAAATTCTTGAAAATACCGCAGTATTTAAAGAAGATGTAAACGGAAGAAATGGCTTCAAAGACTTCATAAACAAGCTAGATATTTAAAAAACCCTGCTAATCTCGGTTAAAATTTTAAATAATGTACAAACAAATATTTCATTTTTTAAAGCCTTATAAAAAAGAAACTATTTTAGCGATAGTATTTTTAGTGTTAGAAACAATATTAGAAATCACTGTTCCTTTTTTAATGAACTTTATACTTCAAAATAATTTAGGAATAAATTATGGCCCAGATAACATAATTACAAATGTAAATTATCCGATTGTTTATTCTGTTGGTGGTGCCATGATCATATGTGCAATATTAGCATTTATATTTGGTATTGTTGGTTCAAAATTTACTGCAATAGCTGGGAGAGGTTTAGGATTTGAATTAAGAAAAAATGAATTCAAAAAAATACAAAGTTTTTCTTTTAAAAATTTAGATAATTATCGTGTTGATAGTTTAATAACAAGATTAACAAGTGATATAACAATTATTCAAGACTGGTTTTGTCAATCATTTAGAGCATCTTTAAGAAGCCCTACATTACTTATTTTTTCTCTTGTATTAGCGTTTATTATTTCACCTTATTTAGGAATTATATTTTTAATTGCTATTCCTTTATTAGCTGCTTTATTAATAATTTTAATTAAAATTGCACGTCCTAAATTCTCTAAAATGCAGTCTATCGTTGATAATTTAAATCGTGTTACGCAAGAATCAATTATTGCTATTAAAACTATAAAATCATATGTTAAAGAGGATTATGAAGTAGAGAAATTCCAAGAAGTTAATTCTAAATTACAGATTACTTCATCTTCTGCTTTTTCTACAATCAGTTTAAATATGCCATCAATTCAACTTATCACTTACGCTACAATTATAGCTTTACTAAGTTTTGGTGCTTCTTTTTTCTCTAAAGGTTTAATTCAAGATGTAAGTGAAATATCTACTTTTTTAAGTTATATAATGCAATTATTATCAGCTTTATTAATGCTTTCTAATGTATTTATGTTAACAAATAGGGCA
The DNA here is from genome assembly GCA_022780025.1 of Mollicutes bacterium. Lineage (GTDB taxonomy): Bacteria > Bacillota_I > Bacilli_A > RFN20 > CAG-826 > Onthovivens. The sequence continues at coordinate 28,137 of JALEXS010000042.1, forward strand.
AACGCTAGTCTTGTAAGGGTAATTGAAGTTATAAATACAAATAATGATATTGTTGATGGAAAATCAAATAAAGAAATCGAATCAGGCGATATTGAATTTAATAATGTTTATTTTAAATATAACGAAAAAGCCACAAAGTATGTTTTAAGTGATATTAATTATCATATTAAAAGTGGGTCTACTATAGGAATATTTGGAGAAACTGGAAGTGGAAAAACATCTTTTATTAATCTTATTGAAAGATTTTATGATGTGAGTGAAGGGGAATTATTAATTGATAATTTAAATATTAAAGATTATAAAATAAGCGAGATACACGACAAAATTGGAATTTGTTTCCAAAATCCAACTTTATTTTCAGGTTCTATTTTAGATAATTTAAGATGGGGAAATAAAGATGCAACTATGGAAGAAATTATTGAGGCATGTAAAATTACTTGTTGTTATGATTTTATAGTTAATAATTTATCAAACGGATTTGATACACAAATGAGTCAAGATGGAATCAATGTTTCTGGAGGTCAAAGACAACGTATATGTTTAGCTAGAGCTCTTTTAAAAAAGCCTAAAATTCTTATTCTTGATGATTCCTTTAGTGCTTTAGACTATATTACTGAAACTATAATCAAAGAAAACTTAAGAAAACTTAAAAATATAACTATAATTATTATTTCTCAAAAAATTAATTCAATTAAGGACGCTGATGACATTGTTGTTTTAAAAGAAGGAAAAATTTTAAATCATGGTAATCATAATTATTTAATTCAAAATAATGAAATATATTCAAATACATATCGAATCCAAAACGAGGGTGTACTAAATGAAAAGTAATGTTGAATCATATAAAAAGCCAAAGAACTTTTTAAAAACAATGAAAAGACTTTTACATTACTATAAAGGATGGAAATTAGTAATTCTTATAGTAGTTATCTTTTTAACTATATTTAGTAGTATTTCATCAATTATAGGCACATTTATGTTAAAAGATGTAATCAATATAATTTTAGGAATAAAAAAAGGTACTTCTACTTGGAATGAATTATCTTTAAATCTTTTATTTATGGGTTCTTTATATTTTTTAGGTGCGATGTCAACAATGATATACAATCAATTAATGATTAGAACATCGCAAAAAGTAATCAGTCAATTACGAAAAGATTTAATAACTCATACTCTTCATCTTCCGGTTGAGGAATTTAATAAGCATACACGTGGCGAGTTTATGACTTTTTATACAAATGATATCGACACTTTAAATAACGCTTTAAATGATGCTTTTTCTAATTTTGTGTTTTCTTTATCTAACATTATAGGAACTCTTATTGGAATATTCTTAATTAATGTTTATTTATCGCTTGTTGTTGTCTTCTTTTTATTATTAATGATAATTTTTATTATTTTTAATTCAAAAAAATGTCAAAAATATTATAAAAACGTCCAGACAAGTTTATCAAAAATGAACAGTTTTATTGAAGAGAATATTAAAGGTACTAAAGTTGAGAAAGCATTTAATCATCAAGAAATAAATTATTCTAAATTTGATAAAATTAACAAGGATGTTCAATCAACTAGCACTGAAGCATTTTATAGAACTCAAATGAATGTTCCAGTAATTGTCGCATTAAGTTACTTTAATTTTTCTGTAAGTTGTGTTCTTGGTGTTATATTTGCTTATAAAGGATTATTAGTAGGCGGTGTTGCTGCATTAACAAGTTACTTAGTATATGTACGACAAAGCGCTAGACCATTCAATTTTATAACTCAACATGTTAATTCAATACTTTCGGCTTTAGCTGGTTCTGAACGAATTTTCAATTTCTTAGACATACCTGAAGAAATTGATAAAGGTAATATTACTCTAGTTAAAATAAATAGTGATAAAGATTTCTCTTATGCTTGGAAGATTCCAAACCTTAATAATAAAGAATATGATCTAATACCATTAAAAGGAGAAATCAAATTCATTAACGTTTCTTTTGGCTATTTGGAAAATCAAAATATCCTTAAAAATATAAATTTCACTGCAGAACCTGGACAAAAAATTGCATTTGTTGGTTCTACCGGTGCTGGAAAAACTACAATTATTTCTCTAATTTCTCGTCTATATGAAATAAATAAAGGTTCTATTTTATATGATGGGATTGATATTAAAGATATCAAAAAAGAATCTTTAAGAAGATCAATATCTCTAGTTACTCAAGACACTCATTTATTTACTGGAACAATAAAAGATAGTATTTCATATTCAAGACGTCATTCTACTTTTGAAGAAATTCAACATGCTGCCATTATAGCTAACGCTGATAGTTTTATTAGTCGATTACCATTTGGTTATGACACTATGCTTTATGAAGATGGTCATAATTTAAGTGAGGGTCAACGTCAACTCCTTGCTTTAGCACGTGCCGCTTTAAGTAAGCCACCTTTATTAATTTTAGATGAAGCAACTAGTAACATTGATACTCATACAGAAAAATTAGTTCAAGAAAGTATGGATAGATTAATGCTAAATCGTACGGTTTTAGTAATTGCTCATAGACTTTCAACAGTTAGAAATAGTAACGAAATACTATGTTTAGAAAACGGAAATATAATTGAACGAGGATCACATGATAAACTTTTATCTTTAAATGGTTACTACGCTAAATTATATAAAGGAATAAGTGAATTAAATTAATTAATTCTTGATTTTTAACTATAAATATAGTATTTTATATAAGCATTTGAGTGCAGCATATAAATACTTCTTGTCTGACGAGATAACATCAAATAAGTAACCTAAGCTACAAGGCGAAACGTTATCTCACCCGTAGAAAGGAATTTATACCTTACTTAAAGTGCAATATCTTTATAGGAGGAAATAGAAATGAGATATTTAGGACCAAAATGGAAACGTGCTAGAAGATTAAACTTTTCTCTTTTAGGAACTGGCGAAGAATTAAAAAAGAGAGCATATGCTCCTGGCCAACACGGACAAAACAAAGCAAAAATTTCTGAATATGGAAAACAACTTCAAGAAAAACAAAAATTAAGAGATATGTATGGAGTTAACGAAAGACAATTCAGAAGACTTTTCAATCTCGCTACTAAAAGTGATGATGTTACCGGTGTTGCTTTCTTCAGAATCCTTGAATCAAGACTTGATAATTTAGTTTATAGATTAGGATTTGCTTCAACAAGAAATCAAGCTAGACAATTAGTTAACCACGGCCATATTTTAGTTAATGGTAAGAAAGTTGATATCCCAAGTTATTTATGTAACGTTGGCGATGAAATTTCTATTAAAGAAAAATCAAAAGATTTATTAATCATCAAAACCGCTATTGAAGCTACTGCTACAACAGTTGGTTATGTCGAAAGAGACACAGAGAAAAAATCTGGTAAATTTACAAGACTTCCAGAACGTAATGAACTTCCAAGTGATATCAAAGAAGCTCAAATCGTTGAATACTACAATAGATTATTATAGTTGTAAAACAAAATTCGTAGCAAAAAAAGTAGGATTTATTCCTACTTTTTATTTTGCTTTATAAATAAATTATTAATTATATAAATCTAAACAGATAGGACAATGATCACTCCCAAAGACATCATTAAATATTAAACTATTTTTTACTTTCTTTAATAAATCTTTACTAACAACAAAATAATCAATTCTCCATCCAGCATTCTTTTCTCTTGCTTTAAAACGATAACTCCACCAGGAATATTTGACATCACTTGGATGTAAAAATCTAAATGTATCAATAAATCCGTTATTTAGTAATTCAGTAAATTTAGTCCTTTCTTCTATCGTAAACCCTGCAGATCTAAGGTTATTTTTTGGATTTTTAATGTCTATCTCTTCGTGAGCTACGTTAAGATCACCACATAATATAACAGGTTTCTTTAGTGATAAGCAAAGTAAATATTTTCTTAATTTATCTTCATATTCCATCCTGTATGATAATCTAAGTAATTCTTCTTTTGAATTTGGTGAATAAACATTAATTAAATAAAAATCATTAAATTCTAAAGTTATTGCTCTTCCTTCATCGTCATATTCACCATCTATTCCATATATAACATTAATAGGTTTAATCTTAGATAAAACTAATGTTCCACTATAACCTTTTTTAATTGCGTTAGAATAATATTGATAAGGATATTGGCTAAACTCTTGAAAATTAGATTCTATCTGCATTTTAGTTTCTTGAAAGCAGGCTATATCAGGATCAAAATTATTTATAAATTCGTTTAATCCTTTATTTAAGCAAGCTCTTATTCCGTTAACGTTCCGTGATATTATTCTCATAGTTATTATAAAATTCCTTAATTAAATTATTCGATACAACTATATTGTAACTTAATAAAAATATTTGTATCAAATATAACACGAATAAGTTTGCGTTTCATATTTGTAGGTCGATAAAAAAATAAAAGAACCCTATAATTAAATTTGCATATATAAAAAGAGGGTTCTATATGAATATATTAGCAAATTTTAACGATAGTTTAACCGAATATTTTGAAAAAGTTGAT
>JALEXS010000043.1 GCA_022780025.1 Mollicutes bacterium
AGAAATCTTCATAAAGCTAACCTCCAATAATTAAGTTTTAATTTTGGGGTTCACAGGGTAGTCAATTATTTTTTTAATTTTAAAATTCTTTTTCAAATTATCAAGAGCACCATAATGATCGTAATCATAATGTGTTATAAAGATATTATCAATTTTATAAATTCTTTTTTTAACTAAATAAGGTATTAAAACATTATTAGCAATATCATAGTTTTTGATCCCACCTGTATCTACTAAATTATATTCATTTTTATATCTAATAAGTGTTGCATCTCCTTGTCCAACATTTATAAAGCTTACTTCGCAAGTAAAGCTATTTTCGATTGGAGCAACATATAATACAGTTAAACAAATAAACTCTAATATCGTAATTTTAATCATTTTCTTATAGTTTATTTCAGAAAAATAAATAAATATAAATAAAAATAAATAATATAAAATTAAATAAAAAGAATTAATAGAAGGAATGTGAACTGTAAGATAATCAAAATCAAACTTATTTAAAATATTCAAAGTTAATTTTATTACATATTCTAAGCATTTAAAACTCACTCCATAAAACATTATAACTGAGCAAAGAAATAATAATTTAAACCATGGTAATAATGCTATTCCAAAAAGTAAATTAATTATATTTATTCCGTTATATGAATTTATTAAAAGTGGAATTAATATTAGATAAAATATTAACTTTCTTTTGCATGTTTTTATAAATTTACTTTCACTATATATAAATTGCGTAGATAAATAATGTGTTATCATAATAAGCAAAGGTAAATAAAATGATGCATTATAAATTAACGTTTTAAATAGTATTAAGAAAATTAAATATGTAATAATTTTAATTGATAATTTTTCTTCTTTATTCTTATTGCTAAAAATAATACCAACTATGAAGAATATAAAAGTTCTTATAAAAATAAAACGATAAAAATTAAATAAAAATAATGGCAACAATAATATAAAAGACAATATTTTAGCCTTTTTATCAGTCATAAAATACGTTAATAATTTACTAATTCCATACAATAGAAAATTAATAAATACACCGCTGATAGAAAACAAATTTATTATCATCAGTTTTTTGCTTATTGTATAACTTTTTGATCCGTATTCAACTTCTCCAAATAGTAATGAAGAAATAAAATATTTTGTGTCTTCATCTTGAATCTTATTAAGTACTTTTTCTTTGTAATTTTCAAATTGTATTAAAGATTTTCTTTTAATTCTTATTTCTTTAATATTAATTATTCTATTAATCCCTTGTTTGTGTAGATACTCATTAAAATCAAAATTACCTTCATATTTAGCAAAATCAATATTTGAAAAATTTCCATTAATTTCAACTATATCAAATAAATTCACATCCTCTTTTTTATTATCAAAACAATAAAATTTTTCTTTTAAAGTTTGAACAATAAAGTAATTTTCCTTTCTTTTTGTGACTAAAGCAATTAAATTATTACAATTACTTTCTTTAAAATTAATATTTGCTTTTAAAAATCCACCAACAAAACTAAAAGTTATTATTAATAAAAATTTTAATTTTCGATATCTTTTTAAAGATAAAAATACAATTATGATTATTAATGATATAGATATATAAATAGAATTTTTATCTAATAAAAGTAATCCAACAATAAAGGATAATAAAATAATTAAACAGAGCATCAATCAGCTAAAATTACATAATTTCTTAATTTTGTATAAGTTGCATTTCCTATTCCTGTTACTTTCATTAAATCTTCAATTGTTTGATAAAGTCCATTATCATCACGATATTTTATAATAGATTCACAAATAGTTTTTCCTATTCCTTCAACATAAGTTAGATCCTCTGGATCATTAAACGAATTAATATTAACTTTTTGAATCTCATCATCACTACAAATATCTGTTGGATCATATCTTGGTGGGATATAATATTGAATATTTTTACTTACAATTGCTGTAGGTAAATATGCTCTAGTATCAGCTCGATCAGTTATTCCCCCTGCTTTTTCAATTAAATCTTGCATACATGAGCCATCTTCTAGTAAATAATTACCAGGACTAACAATGTAACCAGATATTCCAATCGAATTTCTAACAATCTCAGTAGTCGTATCAGCACTTTGTTTAAAGCTATTAAAATCAATAAATTGCATACAAACTAATGCAATTATTGTTGATACAGCTACACCAATTAAAATTTTAATTGTCAATGTCATAACAATACCTCCTTAATATACAAGTAGTATTATTTCAAGGGATATTTGGGGGTAATAAATTCTAATAAATAAAATAACGCAGATATACTGCGTTATTTTGATTACAAAATTAATTATTAATAATTATTTAACTTCAAGAATTTCAATTTGGTAAGGTTTTATTGCTTTAACACTAACAACATCACCAACTTTTTTTCCAATTAAAGCTTGTCCTAATGAACATTCATTACTAATTTTTAAATTATTTGGATCAGTGACTGGATCGGATTCAATACTTGAAACGATTTTTACGGTGTATTCAGTATTATCAGCTAATTCTTTATATTTAACAATACTAGAAACATTAATTGTTCTAGCTTTCTTTGATCCATCAATAATTTTTGCATTGTTTAAAATATATTCAATTTCAGCAATTCTACCTTCGATTTCTGCTTGTTTATTTCTTGCAGCATCATAATCAGCGTTTTCTGATAAGTCACCCATTGCTCTAGCAGCTTGTAATTGTTCGATTACTTCAGGACGAGCAACATCAAGAAGGTGTCTATATTCTTTTTCTAAATTTTCTTTACCTTCAAGAGTTAATATATATTCTTTATTTGTTGTACTAGCCATTATAATTTTCTCCTTAATCTTATTTATTATACTAATTAATAAATAATATTTCTATATATTTAATTTTTTAATTCATTTATTTTTGGATCATCATTAAAAGCATTTAATACTTCTTCAGCTTCAGATAATTCTGCTTCATCAGTGACTTCTTCGATATTTCCATCATCTTTATATTTCATTAAAATCAATTCATCAGGATTAGATTTATCATAAATAAAAGCATAAGTAGCATTTCTCTCTTCATTTTCATAGGTAAATAAAATTTCCATTAAATATTTATTACCATCTTCATCATAAATTTCAATTTGATTATCATTTAATTTTTCCATCTTTCTTTGCCTCCAAAAATTTTTCTAAAATAATTACTGCTGAGAACATGTCAATCATTTTATCTTGCTTAGCTTTTTTATAATTCATTGACATTAATTTTTCACGAGCTTCTATAGTTGAATATCTTTCATCTTGGAAATAGATATTTAAATTACTATTAAGTTTTTTAAGATCATCAGTAAATCTTTTAACAGAATTACAACGAGTTTGCTCTTCACCATTTAATGTCAATGGATAACCAATTACAACATTATAAATTTCATATTTATTACAAACTTCTATAACATGTTCACGTGCTTTTTTATAATTACCAACTTCAAATACAAAATTTTCAATTCCATGAACGATTCCTAAGGAATCATTCATAGAAATGCCAATTGTTGTAGTTCCTAAATCAAGTCCAATGTATTTTTCCATTATAATAAATTCTCAGCTTTTAATGTAACAAACTTTTCAACATCAACGATATTACCTTGAGCAAGTTCAGGCTTGCCACCTCCAGAACCTCCGACAAGTTTTGTTATCTTCTTAACAATATCACCAGCCTTAATGCCTTTTTGAGTTAATGATTTACTAACACCAACAAGTAATGGATTTTTATCATCATTTTTACCTACAAGAACAATTATAAAATTATCTTTATTAGCTTTTAATAAATCATAAATTGCTATCATACCATCTTTTTTAAATTCAGGAATATATTTAATCAAAGTGCAAATATCACCAATATTTTGGAATTCATTATTTAATAATTTGCATTGAGATTGGCAGGCTTTTTTATTAAAATCGGCAATTATTGAATCTTTATATGTAAGTTCTTCCATCAAAACATTGAGCTTTGATTCGATATCTAACTCACTTGAAACATTCAATTTTTCTTTGATTTCGTTTAATAAAAGTTCTTTCTTTTTCAAATATTCTAAAGCTTTACGGCCTGTTAAAGCTTGAATTCTTCTAACACCACTTGAAATAGCTTCTTCGCTTTCTATAACAAATAAACCAATTTCACTAGTATTTTGAACATGGCATCCACCACAGAATTCAGTTGAAATATCACCGAATTTTACAACGCGAACTGTATCACCATATTTCTCTCCGAATTCAGCAATAGCACCAGTTTTTTTAGCTTCTTCAATTGGTAAAACCAATGTATTACGATCAATACAACTTTCAATATATTCGTTAACTTTGCGTTCTACTCTTTTTAAATCATTGTTTGAGACTTTTTCATAATGTGAGAAGTCAAAACGTAAATAGTCTTCGTTTACAAAGCTGCCTTTTTGTTTAACTTCTTCGCCTAAAACAGATATAAGAGCACTTTGTAATAAGTGGGTAGCACTATGATTTTTCATAATGTCATGACGTTTAATTCTGTCAACTTTTAATTTAAAACTATCCCCAATTTTAATAGTTCCATAAATCACTTTAACATGATGTAAATTTTGTTTATTAGGGGCTTTAGTTGTATTAATAACTTGAGCATTTGCATTTTCGTTGACAATTACTCCAGTGTCTCCAACTTCACCACCCATTTCTCCATAAAAGACAGTTTTATCAAAAATAATTTCACCACTATCTTCTAATTCATCTACTTTTATCCCATCTTTAAATAAGGCTATTACTTTTCCTTCAATTTCTTCTTCATTGTAATAAAACTCAGATTCAGTAGTGAAATCTAATAAATCTTTTGATTGTTTATTAAAAGATTCAATTACTTTTCTAGAATTTCTAGCTAATTCTTTTTGATGTTCTAAGCACTTATTGAATTCATCTAAATCAACATTAACACCTCTATCAAAACAAATTTCTTTAGTTAATTCGATTGGGAATCCAAATGTATCATATAATTTAAATGCATCTTTTCCAGTTAAAGTTTTACTATTTTCAATTAAAGAATTTAAAATATTTTCTCCAGAAACTAATGTTTTTAAGAATTTAACTTCTTCTATTTTTATAAGTTTTTGAATAGTATCTCTTTTTTCTATTAAATAAGGATAGAAATCTTTCATTACTTTGATAACAGAATCAACTAATTTATATAAGAAAGGTTCATTAAATCCTATTTTTTGACCATAACGCATTGCTCTTCTTAATATACGTCTTAAAACATATCCACGACCTTCATTTGAGAAAGTTGCACCATCAGCTAAAGCAAATGTACATGTTCTAATATGGTCTGCAATAACTCTGTAAGACATTAAATATTCACCTTCATAAGGTTTATTTGCCATTTTTTCTGTATCTTTAATAATTGGCATAAATAAATCAGTTTCAAAGTTAGTATCTGTTTCTTGTAAAACGCATGCAATTCTTTCAAGCCCTGCACCAGTATCAATATTTTTATGTGGTAATTCTTTATATTTACTTCTTTCTACTCCATTAACAGCATTAAATTGTGAAAAAACAATACCCCAAATTTCAATGTATCTATCATTTTCAATATCTTCTTCTAATAATTTAATACCTAAATGATCTTTATCCCACTTTTCTCCTCTATCAAAGAAAACTTCAGTGTTAGGTCCACATGGTCCTTCACCAATTTGCCAGAAATTACCTTCTAAAGGAATAAGATGAGTCTTATCAATTCCAGCTTTTTGCCAAAGTTCAAAAGCTTCTAAATCACTAGGGTGATAAGTTACATAAAGTTTATCTTTATCAATTCCAAAATATTTATCACTTGTTAATATTTCATAAGCCCAAGCAATTACTTCTTTTCTAAAATAATCTCCTATAGAGAAATTACCTAACATTTCAAAAAAAGTATGATGTCTAGCAGTTCTTCCTACATTATCGATATCGTTAGTACGAATACATTTTTGAACATTAGTAATTCTTTTACATTCTGGTATTTCACTACCATCAAAATATTTCTTTAAAGCACTAACGCCAGCATTAATCCAAAGTAAAGTTGGATCATTATTAGGAATCAAACTTGCTCCTGGTTCAATCATATGTCCTCTTTCTTTAAAGAAATTTAACCATGTTTCACGAATTTGTTGACTTGTCAATTTATTCATATATAAACCTCCAAAAAATAAAAAAAGTTCCTATTATTTAGGAACGAATTATCGCGGTACCATCCTAATTCTTAATTAATATAATTAAGCTCTTAATTTTTAAATTTTAAACTAAATGAAAATTGGCTCTAGATTACTATTTTTATATGTCTTTCACCACCGCATACTCTCTAAGAAAAATAGTTAATCCTTCTTTTTTCACAATAATTATATCAAAAACTTCCCCTAAGTAAATATTTAATTTAATGCTGATGCTTAATATGTTAAAATACTGTCATGTCGAATCATAATATTAATACAAAGATTAACGATTTTTTTAAAATCGCTTCAAGAACTACAACAATTAAAAAAGAAATTATTGGCGGAATATTATCATTTATTTGTATGTGTTATATTTTACCAGTAAACGCAATGATTTTATCTTCAATGGGGATAGATTCAAATGGTGTATTTGCTGTTACTGCTATAATCGGTGCTTTTTCAACCATATTAATGGCTTTATTAGCAAATTATCCTGTTGTTTTATCAAGTGGTATGGGGTTAAACGCTTTCTTATCTTATACTATATGTAATCAAATTTTTTCTGGACCACATAGTTGGCAAAAATCGTTAATTGTTTTAACAGTATCTGGGATAATATTTTTTATCTTCAGTGTTACACCTTTAAGAAGAAAATTTTTAGATTCAATTCCTAAACAAATTAAAATAATAATTAGTGCTTCTCTTGGTATTTTTATATGTTTTGTAGGTTTAAATAATTCCGGAATAATAGTTTCAAATTCTGATACTTTAGTAAAATTCGGAGAATTAATTAAAATTACAACGCTTGGTACCCAAAAAATTATAAATCCAACGCCATTAATAGCGTTAATCGGTATTTTTATTATTATTACTTTAATGTTTCTTAAAACTAAGTTTAAGTTTTTAAATACGTTTGCCATACCTTTAACAGTTATATTTTTAACGATTATTTCAATAGTATGTGCTTATTCTGGATTAGATATTTATGGTTCTATAAATGAAGGTGTGTATAATAATGGATTATTAAATTTTAAAGATCCTTCAATTTGGTTACCATCTGGTATTAAAAATGTAGTTTTTTATGGATTTTTAGTTGAAACTGATATTACTTTTGGTGAACTATTAATTGATGTATTCTCTTCACCTGCTTCATATATTGCAATATTTAGTTTATTTATGGTTAATATATTTGATACAACATCGACATTATTTAGTATAACAAGAGAGGCTAATTTAATTGATGAAAATGGAAAAATTATTAATTTAAGAAGAGCAATGGTAGCTGATTCTTTAGGTTGCTTATTAAGTGGACCTTTAGGAACAAGTAGTGTTACTTCATTAGCTGAATCTGCAGTAGGTGTATCATATGGAGCTAAAACTGGATTATCAAGTTTAACAGCTGGTATATTGATGTTGTGCTGTGTTTTCTTATATCCTATTTTCCACTTTTTTACTGCTTTTTCAATTACTGCACCTGTATTATTTGCGGTTGGATTGACAATTTTTATTAACAACTTAAGAGAATTAGATAAAAATGATTTTACTATATTAATTAGTTTTACTGTTGGTATTATCTTTACACTTTTGTCTTATTCCATAGCAAAAGGAATCGGTATTAGTTTAATCATTTATTCATTATTAAACATATTTTCTAAAAATAGAAAAGATGTACCAATTCTAGTTTATGTAATTACAATACTATTTTTAATAGATATAATTCTAGAAGAAATACTCCATCATTTAATCTAAAAGTCTACTAAACTAGACTTTTTTAATAGTTTTTTAATTTTCCTTTGTAATAAACTTTATCGATTATCCCGCCACCAAGACAGATATCACCATCATATAATACACAAGCTTGACCAGGTGTTACAGCTTTATAATAATCATCAAATTTAAGTGTAATTGTACCATCTTCATTATTAAAAAGAGTGACGCCTAAGTCTTTTTGACGATATCTAAATTTTGCATAAATATGTGTGTTATCTTCTATTTTACCATTAAACAAATTTATTTCATTGACAATGCATGTATCACTAAATAAGTGTTCATCTTCTTTACCACTTGCTACATATAAAATATTATTTTTAACATCTTTTTTACAAACAAACCATCCCTTAGCAACTTCACCTTTTATTCCACCGATACCAAGGCCTTTACGTTGACCTAGAGTATAATACATAACGCCATCATGAATTCCTAACACTCTATTTGTAGCTATATCAACAATATTTCCTTTTTTAGCAGGAATATAATTTTGCAAAAATTGCTTAAAGTTTCTTTCTCCAATAAAACAAATTCCTGTTGAATCTTTTTTATCTTCAACACTTATTAAATTTAATTTATGAGCAATTTCTCTAACCTTATCTTTAGTAATATCGCCTAAAGGAAATAAACAACTTTTTAATTGATTTAATGATATTTGACTCAAAAAATATGTTTGATCTTTATTTAAATCTTTTGCTTTATATAAATAGGTTTTACCATCTACATCAACTCTTTTTGCATAATGTCCCATAGCAATCATATCGCAATTATTTTTCTTAGCAAAATTATAAAAAGCATCAAACTTAATGTATTTATTGCAGAAAATATCAGGATTTGGTGTTCTACCTTTTTCATATTCATTTAAAAAATAAGTGAAAACATTATCCCAATATTCCTTAACAAAATCGATTCTCATCATAGGTAAACCTAAAGATTCAGCAACTTTACATGCATCTTGATAATCTTTTTCTTGAGGACACATATTATCATCAACTGTTGGATTTCCTAAAACGTCATTATTTGCCATGCTATCCCAATTTCTCATAAAGCAGCAAATAACTTCATATCCTTGTTCTTTTAATAAATAAGCAGCAACAGCACTATCAACTCCACCACTTAATCCTAACATTACTCTCATTTAAATAATTCCTCACTATCAAGCACTAATGTAAAAGGTCCATCATTAATAAGTGAAACTTTCATATCTTCACCAAACATTCCTTCTTTGACTTCTAAATTAAGTTCTCTTAAATAATTATTAAATAATTTATAAAGTTCATTAGCTTTCTCAAAATGCATACAATTTGTAAAAGATGGTCTATTTCCTTTACTAGCATCTGCATATAAAGTAAATTGTGAAATACTTAAAATTGACCCATTTACATCAAATATTGATTTATTAGTTTTTCCATTTTCATCCATAAATATTCTTAATTTAGAGACTTTTGAAGCCATTTTTTTACAAATTTCTTCATTATCTCCTTCTTTATAAGAAACTAATAATAAGTAACCTCTATTTATTTCGCTAATAATTTGTTCATTAACTTCAACACTTGCTTTTAATACATTTTGTAATACGATTTTCATGATAATTATTATATAATATTTTTATGTTAAAACCACTAGCTTTTCGAATTAGACCATATCATTTAAGTGAAATTTTAGGACAAAACGATTTAGTAGGGCCTAATGGCTTTTTAACAAACTCAATAAACGAGAATATGCCAGTTTCTTTTATCCTTTTTGGACCTCCTGGAACTGGAAAAACTACTATTGCAGAAGCTTATGCTCATGATATCAAAATTCCTTATTTAAAAATTAATGCAGTTACTTCTAATAAAAAAGATTTAGAAGATGCTATAAAAGAAGCTAAAACTCAAGGACAAATTTTATTAATAATTGATGAAGTTCACCGATTAAATAAAGATAAACAAGATATTTTATTACCTTACGTTGAAGATGGTAGCATCATTTTAATTGGAGCTACTACTTCTAATCCTTATATATCAATAAATAAAGCTATTAGAAGTCGTACTCATTTATTAGAAGTTAAAAAACTTAATAATAATGATTTAATTACAGGTTTAACTAGAGCTATTGAAAGTAATAATGGATTAAATAATAAAATTAAATTAAACGACGAAATCTTAACTTATATCGCTAATAGGTCGAATGGTGATTTTAGATTTGCTTTAAATTTCTTAGATATAATCTATCTAACTTTTAAAAATAAAGATATTACTTTAGACGATGTTAAATCTATTAATAAAATATCTAATATTCAAATGGATAGGGATGAGGATGATCATTATAACGCAGTTAGTGCATTACAAAAATCTATTAGAGGAAGCGACGTAAATGCTGCTTTATATTATTTAGCTAGATTATGTTTAGCAAATGATTTAGATTCTATTAGTCGTCGATTAATGGTTATTGCTTATGAAGATGTTGGTTTAGCTAATCCTAATGCATGTATGCGTACTAAATTAGCTATTGATGCTGCTAATCAACTTGGCTTTCCTGAAGCTCGTATTCCTTTAGCTAACGCTGTAATAGATTTAGCATTATCACCAAAAAGTCGCTCAGCTATTGATTCTTTAGATTCAGCAATGAGTTTAGCAAGCGATAAGCCTTTAGATGTATTAGATTATTTAAAATATACTCCAGTTAATACATTAGATATTGATAAATATCCTTATGATCGCCCAGATTTATGGATAAAAATGCAATATTTACCAGAATTAATTAAATACTATGAATTTTATAAACCAAATAATTCTGGGCAATACGAAAAAATACTTAATGATAATTATAATAAAATTAAACAAATTAAAAGATCTTCAAATTTAAGAGAATTAAAAACTAAAAAATAAATGCGTTTTTAGTCTCGCTTTCAATTTCACTATATTCATTTTTATTGGTATAAAGTGTACAAAGTAATTCACCTTTTTCTACTTTATCACCAATTTTTTTATTTAAAACAATACCAGCAGACATATTGATAACATCAGTAATAACTTCACGTCCACCGCCAAGTTTCATTGCGCATTTACCAATTGTTAAAGCATCAATTCTTTTAATAATACCTTCTTTATCACTATAAATAGGAACTATATTTTTAGCCATTTCAAATTTATCTGGATTTAAAATATAACTTGTATCACCTTTTTGAGCTTTAACAAATTCTACGAATTTTTCAAAAGCTTTACCATTTTTAACATTTTCTAAAATTGCTTCTTTAGCTTCTTCAGTAGTTTTAAATAATTTAGCTTGAGTAAGCATGATTGAGCCACTATTTACACATAAATTAAATAAGTCTTTTGGTCCATGGCCTTTTAAAGTATTTATAGCTTCTTTTACTTCAAGATTATTTCCAACAGCAAAACCTAAAGGTTGATCCATATCAGTTACTTCTGCACGAACATCTTTTCCTAAATGTTTACCAATATCAATCATTAAATCAGCTAATTCATGAGCTTTTTCTTTAGTTTTCATAAAAGCTCCACAACCATATTTAACATCTAATAATATACAATCAGATCCACTAGCTAATTTTTTAGACATAATTGAAGAAGCAATTAAAGGAATGCAACTTACTGTAGCTGTAACGTCTCTAAGAGCATATAATTTTTTATCTGCAGGATCTAAATCACTTGATTGTCCAATTATAGCCATACCAACATTTCTAATTTGTTCTTTAAATTCATGAATATTTTCATAAATATCAAAACCAGGAATTGATTCTAATTTATCTAAAGTTCCACCAGTATGACCTAAACCACGACCACTCATTTTAGCGAGTTTACCACCACAACTAGCAACCATTGGTCCTAAAACTAAGCTAACTTTATCACCAACTCCACCAGTTGAATGCTTATCTATTTTTAATCCTGGAATATCTGATAAATCCCATATTTCTCCACTATTTTCCATTTCTAAAGTTAAAATGGCAGTTTCTTCAGCATCCATTCCTTTAAGATAAATAGCCATTAATAAAGCACTTGCTTGATAGTCAGGAATACTTCCACTTACATAATTTTCTATAAAAAAATGTATTTCATCACGAGTTAATTTTAATCCATCACGCTTATGTTCAATTATTTCTTCCATTATCATAAAGTATATCTCCTAATTTTTATATATTTTATCATATTTTAATTGGATTTTTTATAATAAAAACAATATTATAAAGACATGGAAAATTATGAGTTGTTTATAGAACATTTAAAAAATCATTTTGATTCAAAAATAGTCGATGATTTGATTAATTCTTTAGATAAAGAACCTACTGGTAGTTTGTTATTAAATACTAAGAAAATTAATATAGAAACCTTAAAAAAATATTATTCAACTTTAAGAAAACATCCATTTATAGATAATGTTTATTATTATGATAAGCAAATTGATGCTCCTGGAAAATCTTTTTTATTTGATAATGGAGCATACTACATAATGGATTCTAGTAGCTTATTAATTCATTATTTTTTAGATATTAAAGATGGATTTAATATCTTAGATTTATGTGCAGCTCCGGGCGGAAAAACAATTTCTATTTCTTTAAAAAATTCAAATTGTAATATTATAAGTAACGATATTTCAATGCCAAGAATCTTATCAATGAGAGAAAATTTAGAAAGATTAGGAATTGTAAATGTCGCTCTTTCTTGCATAAACCCTGCAAAACTCAAATTAAAATATCAAAATACATTCGATATAATTATTTTAGATGCACCTTGTAGTGGCTCTAGTATGTTTAGAAAAAACGAATTTTCTAAATTAGATTGGACTATAGAAAAAGTAAATAAATGTGTAAATACTCAAAAGGAATTAATTAGAATTGCGTTTAATCTATTAAAACCTGGAGGAATAATTTCTTATTCAACTTGTTCTTTTTCTTATGAAGAAAATGAAGGTGTTATTTTAGATTTTTTAAATAATGAATCAAAGGCTAAATTAATTAATTTGCCACATATAGAAGGCGAATATAGACATAAAGATTTAAAAGAAGCAATTCACCTATTCCCAAATTTATATAATGGTGAAGGTCAATTTATTTGCCAAATTAAAAAAGATGAATCTTTAATTATTCCATCTCTTCCTAAAAGCAAAAAAATATCTATAAACAAACAACAAAATTTAGAATTAAAAGAATTTAATTATCAAGAAATTAAAAATAATCACTTATTTTTATTTAACAATTATTTAGATTTATCTAATTTTAATATCATTAAAAATGGATTAGATGCTTATGAAATTAGGAAATCTCTTCTTATTCCAACATTCCACTTAGCTCATTATTTAGACAATAAAAATTCAATTAATCTTAATAATTCAGATTTTAAAAAATATATCCATGGTGATTTAATTAAAACAAACTTAAATTTACCTGATGGATTCTATGTTGTATCTTATGAAAATATTAATTTAGGTTATGTTAAGAAAGTTGGAAATGATTTAAAAAATTATTATCCTAAAGGACTTAGGCATTAAAATTTTTCATTTGAACTTGATCAATTTTTCTTAAAGTTTTTAAAGCATCTGACATCATATCATGAGCTTCTAAAGCTATTTTTGATGTAGTTGCATTTTGATAATCTTCATTTGTAAATCTATGAATATACTTGATTTCTACAGGGTAATTCTTTGAATTATCATGGATTTTTAAAACTCTAAAAGTTCCAAATAATGCCATAACTACAATATCTGATCCTGCTTTAAATGCAGGTCTAAAAGTACCATGATGAAATTCTAAAATATCTTGATTTGGATTTTTATTTCTTGTTCCTTCAGGGAAAATGACCCAATCTAAGTTAGGATTATGTTCCATAAAACCTTCAATTTCTTTCATTATTCTAAGTTGTTGTTTTAAATCATCTCTATCAAGAAATTTACCATTTAATAAAGTTACAATTTTACCAACAACTGGCATTTTTTTAATTTGAATTTTTGCTGCAAATGTTATAGGTTTTTCGCTTAAAGCTATAAAAATTAATGGATCTAAATCGCTTAAATGATTACAAACTATTAAACGAGCTTTATCTTTATTCTTTTTAAATAATTCATCACTATCGTAAGTTAAATAATTTATATGGAATTTCTTTAAAACATATCTTATTAATTTTTGTGTTTTATAAAATCTTAATTCTAAAGAATATTTTTCAGGATGCTTTGAAAATTTTAATATCCAAGTAAAATATGCCCATATAATTTTAGGCAAGCAAAAAAAGAGTACACGTAAATATTTAAGCATCCTTCTCTCCTTTTTTATAAAAAGTATTTAAACAATAATGTTCAATTGTAATGTTTCGTCCATAAGTTTCGCAATCATTAAGATTACCTGCTATTCCTATTTCATATTTACAATATTCTTTTAAATCGATATAAACATTAGAATTAGTAACATTAATCAAAATAATATAATCAAATTTTTCACCAATATTAGAAGTTTTATTCTGCTTCAATAATATTGAAAAAATATTATTATCTAAATTTAAAACTTCATAAGAATTTTTAATATCTTCTGCTTTATAAAGTTTTTCATTACTAGTATTTTTACGAATATTAGCCATTGATTTAAAATACAAATAATTTTCAACACGACTATCTAATAAATCCCAACGGAACATATTGTATTTATCACCTAAATTATAAGTATTATCAAGGCCATTTTTACTTAAGCCAATTTCTTGACCAGCATGAATAAAAGGAACACCAATTGATAATAAAATAGTTCCATTTATCATATTAATCATTCTTAATTTGTCTTTAATAGTCATACTTTTTCCATAACAAGCATCAATTTTATCAAATAAAGTCATATTATCATGACATTCTGCATAATTTATACTTTGATTAGCGTTTTGAAAGCGAGGTTGTAAATTATTATAATGAGTTGAACTTCCTAAAAAAGCAAAAACAAAATCACTTTTTTTAGAAAGATTACCTAATTCAAATCCTCTATCAGAATTATTAAAGTTAGAACCTCTTAAAGTATCACGATAAAAATCATTAAAAAAAGCAACTTCAGGAATCTTAAAAGAATTATATATAGTTGTCTTCTTGTCTGAAGGTAAATCAGTTGGCATATCCCAACCTTCGCCATATATCATAATATTATTATTAATAGCACGTAATTTTAATAATAATTCTTTAGTAGTATCAATGTCAGTTATACCAAATAAATCAAATCTAAATCCATCGACTTTAAATTCACTAGCTAAATAAGTTAATGAATCAATTATTAATTTACGGACCATTTTTCTTTCACTAGCTAAATCATTCCCACATCCAGTAGCGTTACATAATAATCCGTTTTGTCTTTTTCTAAAATAATAATTAGGAACTAGTCTTTCAAATACACTAGTTTCATATTCATAAACGTGATTATAAACGACATCAAGATTAACTCTAATACCAGCTTGATGTAATTTAGAAATCATTTTTTTACATTCAATAATTCTAGAATAAGCATCATTAGGATCTGTAGAATAACTTCCTTCTAAAGCAAAATATTGTTGAGGATCATATCCCCAATTGTATTTACTATCAGGATTTAATTCATCAACAGTTTTAAAATCTAAAATAGGTAAAAGTTGAACGTGAGTAATTCCTAATGTTTTTAAATAATCAAAACCAACAGGATTACCATTTTTAGTCTTAATTCCTTCTTCAATTAATCCTAAAAATTTGCCTTTATTTTTAATAGAAGTTGTTTTATCTATAGTAAAATCTCTAACATGAAGTTCATAAATTATTGTATCAACATAATTTTTATATATAGGAGGAATAGTTTCATACATCTCCATTTTTGTTTTATTTAAATCAATAACAACACTATCTTTACCATTAGCATCACTACCCTTACCATAAGGATCAGTAACAATATTAGTAATACCGCTATTTGTAACTTTATAACGATATTGATAAAGTTCAAAATCACCTTTTAAAGTAATTTCATAGACTCCCTTATCTTGACGTGTCATTTTATAACTTAAAAAATTTTCGCCTGGTTTTCTAATTAATAAAGAAACATGATTTGCTAAAGGAGCCCAAACTTTAAATGTAGTATATTCTTTATTATAAGTAGCTCCTAAATCATCGCCATCATAATAATAATCATTATCAAAATTCTTATCAAAAGTTATATCATTAACATTTAATGGTACCATACCGAAAGAATTGATATTTATATAATAAGTATTACCTAAAACAAGTTTATTTTTACTCTTACATTCATATAAAACTAAACCATTTAAAAACGAATTATTAACAATTGTTAATTTTTCAACTAAGCCTTTATCATTAAATAATTCAATAGGAGTTTTTTCATCTTTACTAATCGATGAGAATATAGCAACTCTAATTGTTTTATAATCTATAAGTTTCGCACTAAAGTATGTATCAAGCATATATTTTTACCCTTCAAAATAATATTATTAATAAGGAATTAATTCAACTATATAATTTTATTTAGCAACAAACGAAGATTGAGAATATGATCCAGGATTTTCTTCAGCTTCAGTTGGATCTTTATAATCGGATGTGTGTACTAAAACTTTTGCACCTTTATTACTATTAGTACTAGCACCACTTTCTACGATTCCATCATCTTTTAATCTTTGGAATATATGACTAGATCTATTGTAACCAAAATTAAATTCACGTTGAATCATTGAAATACTGCAACTTTCTTTATTAGCCATAATATATTCTTTTACTGTTTCATACATTTCATCTTTAGGAACTTCATGTATAACACCTAAATCATTTTGTTCTAAACGAGCTTTATCAAGTAATCCAACAAATTTTTGGTCATAATTTAATGGGAAGTGAAGTTTTAAATAATCGACAACACGTTTAATTTCCATATTATCAACAAAACATCCTTGTACACGAGGTTTTTCTTGTTTAGAAATTAAATTACAACTAACAAGCATATCACCATTACCAAGTAATTTTTCAGCTCCACCTTCTCCTAAAATAACCATTGAATCAGTAGTACTTGATGTTAATAAAGCAACTCTAGTACCTAAATTAGCTTTAATACTACCAGTAATAACATCAGTTGAAGGACGTTGAGTAGCAATAATCATATGAATTCCAGCTGCACGAGCTTTTTGACCTAATCTTTGAACTGGTTTTTCAATAGATTTAACAGATTCGATTAAATCTGCAAATTCATCGATAATAACGATGATATATGGTATTTTTTCAGTCTTAGTTTCGCTAGCATATTCATTATATTGTTTGATATTACTTACACTAGTTAATTCAAATTTAGTGTAACGATCTTCCATTTCATCGACTAATTTTGATAAAGTAGCACTTGCTTCAGTAGGCTCAGTGATAATAGGACAAAGTAAATGAGGCATTTCTTTATATTTTGAAAATTCAACTCTTTTTGGATCAACCATTACAAGTCTAAGATCTTCAGGTGAATTTCTCATTATTAAAGATAAAATAACTGAGTGCATAAAAATAGATTTACCACTACCAGTAGTTCCACATACTAACATATGAGGGAAATCAACTAAATCAGCATTTATATAAGCACCACTAATATTTTTACCAAAAGGAATATATAAATGTCCTGGTTTTGGAGTAGGTAAATGATTATAAACATCTTTAAAATTAACCAATGAACGATCTTCATTAGCAATTTCAATACCTGAAGTAGTTCTTCCTTGAACAATTGGAACAAATCTAGCATCCATACCACCTAAACGAACAGAAATATCATCCATATATTTACTAATTCCATTAATTGAGAAAGATGCATCAGTTTTTAAATCGTATCTAGTAACGGATGGGCCAATAGTATAGCCAACTATACTAGCTTTAATTTTTAAATCTTGTAATATATTGTTAATTTGATTCAAACGATTTTCAGCACAAATCTTATTTCTTTCCTCTTCTTCAACACTTGTTCTATCTTCTAAATAATCAGATGAAACAACAGAAAACTTTGGATAAACAACAGGTTTAGAATCAGATTTTTTACTGATTATAACTTTAGGTTTATCATTACTAGTCGAATTATTAATAGTAGAAGCCTCTTTTTCAATTGAAGTAGAGCTAGCTACATTATTTACATTATTAAAATTAGTTTCATTGATAATTGGTTGTTCTTCAACTATTTCATTATCTAAAGTTTTATTATTTTCTTCATAATTATTAGTTGCAGGAGTTTCTTCAACTTTATTTTCATAAATATTATTATTTATAGGATTATTATAATTATTAGAATTATCATAAGTATTATTATTTCCACTATCAAAAACTATATTTTGAGTAGGAGTTTCTTTTTCATCAATTCCAAATTTAAAATGAACTTTTTCTAATCCTGTATTTTCTTCGTATTTATTAAAATTAGTTACATTATTAGGAATAATTGGTTTAACATCTTCAAAACTAGGAGCTACATTTTCAACTAAATCATTATCATTTATTTCTTCAGTAATTACCTTATTTTCTTCTTCTTTAATAGCACTTGTATCATCAATATTGCCATCTTTAAATAAAGAACCGCCAGTATCTAAATTGTCAATTAAACATTGTTCTTCTTTAAAATCATCAATTTTAGGAGCAGTATTTTGTTTAGCTTTTACATCCTTTTTAATAGAATTAATAAGCAAGATAAAAGGCCTTAATAAAACAAAAAAAGTCCCAATCCCAATTAAAATTGAAGAAAATATCTTTAATCCTAAATCAGTCATTGCACTATTTATAATAGCAACAAGTAAATAACCAATAAAACCACCACTTCTGTCAATAATAACATGTGGAAATTCTTTTAAATTCATTGATTCTATTAAAGTAGGCATGAAATTAGAAAATGTTAAATAGTTATTACTATTATCATAACTTATTGAATTAGTTGTGCAAATTAATACACTAATTGAAATTAAAACTAAACCAATTATACAAAATTTAAGATTATGTTTAACAATACGTTTTTTAACAATAAAGCTGAGTCCAATAACAAAAATAATTAAAGATAAAATATATGTAAAAACACTACCGATAATAATACTAGAAAGCCAAAATAAAAAACTGCCAATATAGCCATGATTTAATGCTAAAATAACTGCTATACAGCATATAGCAATACCAATTACAGTTTTTAAACTATTGTCATTAATTTTTAAATGCAATTTACCCTTACTCATATTAAATATTATAGTTTTTTTAAAAGATAAATGCTATAAATAACCATTAATCTACGCAAATAATATTTGATTTAATTAATGGGTTACGATTATTTTGTTTAAATAAGAATTTTGATATATTTTCATTAATTTTCTTCTCTAATTGATCAATAGTTAATTTTCTATTTCCAAGAAGATAATCATTTATTTGATCAGTAAACATTTTAGTAACTTCTTTTAAAACTAAATCAGCATCTTTATCTTTTAAGAATAAAAATCCTCTCATTTGAATGTCTGGTCCATATTCTATCTTTGAATTTTTCAAAGAAATACCACAGCCCATTACAATAACACCATCTTCACTTAATCTATTTCTTTCTAAAATAATTTCATTAACAACATCACCAACACCAATTCCATCAATCATAACATCACCAATTGGCAATTTATTTTCAAAATTGAAATCAACATTAGTTCCGGTTTCATTAATATATAAAGTTTGACCATTATCTAATAAGAAAATATTATTATGAGATAAGCCAATTCCCATATCAAAAGCAATTTTAGCATTAGCTAATAAATTGACATAATAGCCTTCAATTGGGAAATAATATTTAGGTTTTAATAAACTTAGTAACATCTTAATATCTTCTTCAAAAGCGTGCATTTTTGAAACAGCTTTGTTATTAAGATAGCGAACGTGACACCCACTACGATAAAGTTCATCAATAGTTGTTGTAAAAATAACTTCA
This sequence comes from Mollicutes bacterium, assembly GCA_022780025.1. GTDB lineage: Bacteria > Bacillota_I > Bacilli_A > RFN20 > CAG-826 > Onthovivens. The sequence continues at coordinate 19,857 of JALEXS010000043.1, forward strand.
TTATTATCATTAGGTGGGCAAGCTAAAATAAACGTATCAGTAGGTTGAATTTTAATTTGTCTTAATTCATTTTCACCATTAGCTAATAAACTAGCTTTTTCATATAAAGTTTCTTTTTCTCCAGCTATTAAAATAACAAGTTCATCATCTTTTGTTCTTAAAATATCATCAATAGATACAAAACTATTTATATAATTATAAGAATTCTTTTCAGCTAACTTTTTTAATTTATAAATATCTTCAGTTTCTTTATCATAAAAACAAATCTTTTTATTAAATTCAGCACATTTTTTAAACACTTCTTCAAAATTATATAAATTATCTTTAGCTAAACCAATAAATATACGACCACTAGCTTTCTTAAAGAATTTATCTAAATGTGGAGTTAATCTATTATTAGGTGAACAATATCCTTTTTTATTAGCATTAGTTGAATCGCACATTAATAATAAAGTAGATACTTCAGCTATTTTACCAATTGTATTTAAATCAAAATTAAAATATTTAGTATTATTATATTCAACAACGAAATCTCCACTATAAACTATATTTCCAAGTTTTGTAGTAATTGAAAATCCAAAAGATAAAGGAACTGATGAACATGTCGAGAAAAATTCACATTTATAACCAGCTATTTCAATAGATGAAGGTAATTTAACTTCATTAATTATAAAATCATTTTCTTGTTTATATTCTTTTGCAAATTCTAAAAATGCATCTTTAGTTAATTTTGTACAATAAATTGGTGCTGGACATTCTTTATAAATATAAGGTAAAGCTCCAAAATTGTTTTTCTTAGTTTTAGGTAAAATATAAGCAGCTATTTTTTCTTTATTATCAGTTAAATAAGTAAAATCAGCGATTATAAAATCAATACCTGGGGTAAGTTTAGTTGGATATTTAAAACCACAATTAATAACAAAAATTTTATTATTAATTTCTACGCAATATAAATCCTTACCTTCTTCATCTAATCCGCCCAATGCCAAAACTTTTATATTTTCCATATTTTTTCCTTTATATCTTAAATTTGTATTTATTCTATCAAAAATTAAATCAATATTAAATAAATACTATCTAATTTTATTATCTTTTATTATTAATTTAACTTTTAAATAATAAAGGGACTAAAAAGTCCCTTTATAAATCGTTATTTCTTTCTAAAGAAACCTTTTTTCTTTGGTTCTTCTTTATTTTCTTTATTATCACCAATAAAATCTTTATGTGATAATTTTACTTTTCCGTGATCATCAACACCAATTACTTTAACTTTGAATTTTTCACCAACTCTAACAAAGTTTTTAGCACTATCTACACGTTCATTAGCTAATTGAGAAACATGGCATAATCCTTCAGTATCACCGAATAAATGGACAAAGCAACCATAATCTTCAACTCTAGTAACAACACCTTCATAGACTTCACCAACTTCAGCTTCTCTAGTGATAGATTCAATAATTTCATGAGCTTTATTAATAGCTTCTTTATTAGTGTGATAAATAGTTACATGACCATCATCTTCAATATCGATTTTAACACCTTCGCATCTTTCAATAATATCATTAATAACTTTTCCACCACTACCGATAACGTCTTTAATCTTATCTTTATCGATATAGAAACTATCAAATTTAGGAGCATATTCAGATAATTCAGCTCTTGGTTCACTTATAGCTTGAGCCATAACTTCACGGATTTTTGCTCTAGCACCATTAGCTTGTAATAATGCATCGTGTAAAATTTCACGAGTAACACCTTTAATCTTGATATCCATTTGTAAAGCAGTAATACCATTTTTAGTACCAGCAACTTTAAAATCCATATCACCGAAATGATCTTCTAAACCTTGAATATCAGTTAAGATTGTATAAGGATGTTTTCCATCTAATGGACCACTTGTGATAAGACCCATAGCAATACCACTTACAATATTTTTAATAGGTACACCAGCTGCCATTAATGCCATACATGAAGCACAAATTGAAGCTTGTGAACTACTACCATTACTTTCTACAACTTCAGCAACACATCTAATTGTATATGGGAATTCTTCTTCGGAAGGAATTACATAAGATAAAGCTCTTTCACCTAAAGCACCGTGTCCAATTTCTCTTCTTCCTGGAGTGCCAGTTCTACCGATTTCACCAACTGCAAATGGTGGGAAATTATAATGATGCATCCATCTCTTATTATCTTCAGGAGTTAAGTTTTCAAGAATTTGTACATCATTTTTTGTACCTAATGTACAAGTTGCAATTACTTGAGTTTGACCTCTAGTAAACATTGCACTACCATGGACTCTAGGTAATAAATCAACAGCAGCACTTAATGGTCTAATTTCATCAACTTTTCTACCATCTGGTCTAATCTTTTCTTCTGTGATAAGTCTTCTAACTTCATCAGCGATCATTTTTTCTAAGATGTCATTTACCATGAGCATCATTAATTTATGATCATTTTCTTTCTTATATTCACGATTATCGTAATCATCTAAAATTTCATTTTTTAAAGCATCAATTGCATTTTGTCTTTCTAATTTATCAAAAATAGAAATAGCTTTAACCATACGATCATAAATTCTTGAATAAATATCATTCTTTATAGCTTCGTCTGGTTCATATAATTTAACAGTTCTTTTTGCTTTGCCAATTTCTTTAGCAATTTCAATTTGGAATTCACAAAGTTTTTTAATAGCTTCATGACCAAACATGATAGCATCAAGCATTTCATCTTCACTTAATTCATTAGCACCAGCTTCAACCATATTAATAGCATCTTTAGTTCCAGCAACTGCTAAATTTAAATCACTGTGTTCTTTTTGTTCAACAGTTGGATTAATAATAAGTTTTCCATCAACTCTACCAACATAAACTCCAGCAATAGGACCATCAAATGGAATATCACTGATAGATAATGCTAAAGAACTACCAAACATAGCAGTCATTTCAGGAGTTGCATCTAAATCAACTGACATAACTGTGTTAATGATTTGAACTTCGTTTCTAAATCCATCACTAAACATAGGTCTAATTGGACGGTCAATTAATCTAGCAGTTAAAGTAGCGTGTTCTCCAGGTCTACCTTCTCTTCTTAAAAATCCACCAGGAATCTTTCCGATTGCATATAATTTTTCTTCATAAGTTACAGTTAAAGGGAAGAAATCTCCTTCTTTTGGTTCATCACTACAACATGCAGTAGATAAAACAACTGTATCATCAAAACGTGTAAATACAGCACCATCAGCTTGTTTGGCTATTTCGCCAGTCTCAACAACAAGTTTTTTTCCATAAAATTCTAATTCGAATACTTTTTTCATTTCTTTTTATTTTTCATCCTCTAAAATTTATACTATTAAAATATATCACTAATGAAGTCAACTTTCTAACTATATTTATAAAATTAACGATATTGTGAATTAAATAAATTATAATAAAATCCTTTTTCTAACAATAATTCATTATGATTACCTTTTTCGATAATTTTTCCATCTTTTAAAACCAAGATTAAATCACTAGTTTTAATTGTTGATAATCGATGAGCGATAACAATTGAAGTTTTATGTTTCATTAATCTATCTAAAGCTTTACCAATATTAGCTTCAGTTCTAGTATCAACATTACTAGTAGCTTCATCTAAAATTAAGAAATCTGGTGAAGTTAACATTACTCTAGCAATACAAATAAGTTGTTTTTCACCTTTACTAAGACCTTCATCATCTGAAATTAATGTATCAAATCCTTGAGGTAATCTCATGATTAAATCATAACAATTTGCACTTTTACAAGTTTTTATAACTTCATCCATTGTTGCATTTTGTTTACCATAAGTTATATTTTCTAAAACTGTACCATGGAAAATCCAACTATCTTGAAGAACCATTCCAAAATGATTTCTTAAATTATCTTTTTTAATATCTAAAGTATTTATATTATTAACATTAATTTCGCCATTAAGTGGATCATAAAATCTCAATAATAAGTTGATAATAGTAGTTTTGCCACAGCCAGTTGGTCCAACTATTGCTACTTTTTGGCCTTTTTTAACTTCAAAATCAATATCTTTAAATATAATTTTATCTTTTTCATAGCCAAACATTACATCTTTTAGCATTAAACTATTAATTTCTTCTTTAACTTCGATTACTCCGTTATCAATATCATCATTATATTCAAATATTTCGTTTATTCTTTTTAAAGAAGCTAAACCAGTTTGAATTTCACTTAAACAACTTGATATTTCATTAAGTGGCTTAGCAAATTGACTTGCGTATTGTAAAAATGTTGTGATACCACCAACAGTTAAACTAATTCCAATATTAATATTATTTCCATAAACTACTAAAATTGCACCAACTACACCAACAATTGCATAAATTGAATTATTGATAAGTCTAGTAGCTGGATTAGTTAATGAAGATAAAAATTGAGCTTTTCTTCCTACTTTATATAAAGAATCATTAACTTCTTTGAATTTTTTAAATGATTCATCACCATAGTTAAATGATTTAATAATATCAATATTTTCAAAATCTTCTAAAGTTTTAGCACCTAAATCGCCAACTTCTTTAGCTTGCTTTTTAAAATAAATATGACTTTTTTTACTTATTATATAAGATAATAAGAAACTTAATGGAGTGAAAACAATAACGATTAAAGCTAATAACCAATTTTGCCAAAACATAAAAGATAATACAAAAATAATAGTTATTACGCCTTGATAAAATTGTTTATATCCACTAATTAAAGCAGTTGAAACATTATCAACATCATTAATTAATCTACTAACTAAATCTCCATGTAAATGAGAATCAATAAACGATATTGAAACATTATTTATTTTTTGATATAAATCATTTCTTAAATAAACGATAGTTCTTTCAATAAAAATGTTTACAAAACTCTCGAAAATATACTGGAAAACTACTACTACAATAATTAATCCGCAAATAATGAATAAATAGCGTAATTCATTTTGTAACATTAAGCTATAATCTGGATTTACTTGCTTCATGGTTTCAGTAAATACATCAATACATTTTCCTGTAAAAAATGGTATTAATAATGTTGCAGGAACGAAGAATAAACAACAAATTAATGAAAAAATAACCGACTTTAGAGACCTTTTTAAATATTTTAGGAGAATTTTAAAATTATTCATGTTCTTTCTCCTTTACTTGTGAATCATAAATTTCTTTATATAAAATTGATGAATTTAATAACTCTTCATGAGTTCCAATTGCATCTATTTTACCATTATCCATAACGATTATTTTATCAGCATTATGAATACTTGAAGTACGTTGAGAAATTATAATAGTAGTTAAATCATCAATTTTAGATATATTTTCTCTAACTTTAAAATCAGTTATATAATCTAAAGCACTTGTAGAATCATCTAATATTAATAATTGAGATTTTTTAACTAAAGAACGAGCTAAGCATAATCTTTGTTTTTGACCACCACTAAAATTCTTTCCATTTTCTAAAACTTCATGATCAATATAATCATCATATTTATTAACGAATTCATAAGCTTCTGCTTCTTTTAAAGCAGTAGTCATTTCATCAAGTGTTGCATTTTTATTACCCATTAATAAATTAGATTTAATACTACCATTAAATAAAACATTAGTTTGATTAACTAAAGATATTTCATCTCTTAAACAATTAATATCATATTCTTTGATATTATGACCTTTATAATAAATAGAACCATTACTAGTATCATAAAATCTTTCCATTAATTTAATTAAAGTAGTTTTACCACTACCAGTACCACCAATAATACCGATAGTTTCGCCTTTTTTTATCTCAAAAGTAATATTCGAGACAACATTATTTTCAGCATTTTCATATTTAAAATCTACATTATCAAAAAAAATTAAAGTATCACCTTTATCGATTTTAATATCTTTATATATAGGATTATTTTTAATAGTTTCTTCTTTAGTTAATAAAGCATCTACTCTTTTTTTACTAGAAAAAGCTTTAGTAAATATAACAACTAAATTAGTAACAACAACTAAAGCAACAAATATTTGATTTAAATAAGATATTAAAGCAACTAAATCTCCATCAGTTAAATTACCTTTATAAATTAAATTACCACCAAAATAAATAACTAATGCAATAGCAACGTCAACTATTAAAAAAGTTAAAGGATTAACTAATGCAGCAACTAAATTAGCTTTTTTAGATTCTTTAAAATAGTCATTAGTTAAATCTTCATATTTCTTATTAGATATATCTTTAGTATTAAAAGCTCTAATTACTCTAGCACCATTTAAAGAATCGTTAGTATAAGTAATGATTCCATCGACACTTTTTTGAACTTTTAAATATTGTCTACTATTAAAATAAATAATAATGCCTAATATTAATAAGATTAAAGGAACTATCGCTAAAAAGATTAAGCCTACTTTAACATTAATGATAAATGAACAAATTAAAGATCCAATAACTAATACAGGAGCTCTAATTACTAATCTAATTAACATAGCTACACTTAATTGAAGTCTATTTGAATCATTATTAATTAGATTAATTAAATTAGATTTACCTAAATTTTCTACATCACTTAAAGATAAAGATAAAACTTTTTGATATATTCTGTTTCTTAAATCAGTACCAAATCCTTGAGAAGCAATACTTGCAAAATATTGACATACATAAGTTGAGCAAAATCCTAATATACAAAATAAAATAATTATTAATCCAGGAATTATAATATGCCAAATATTGCCATTATTAGCATATTCAATGCCTTCATTTATTATATATTTCATTAAAAAAGGAACAATTAATTCAAAAATTACCTCTATTACTTTAAATAAAGGCCCCAATATCAATTCTTTTTTATAATTTCTTAATGAATAATAACTTTTTTCCATAACTTAACAAAATAAAAAACTCTATATTATTATAGAGTTTTTTAATTCAAATTTCTTTAACTATTTTCTTAATCCGAGTTGACCGATTAATTTTGCATAAGCTTCACGATCAGTTCTTTCAAGATAAGATAATAAAGCTTTTCTTTTACCAACGAGAATTAATAATCCACGTCTTGCACTATTATCTTTGTCATTAGCTTTTAAGTGTTCTGTTAAAGCCTTAATTTTAGCTGTTAATAAAGCAACTTGAACTTGAACTGAACCTGTATCATTTTTACCTTGTGAGTATTCTTTTACGATACCAGCTTTAGCTTCTTTTGATAATGCCATTTCTTTTTCCTCCCATAATTTAATACGCTTTAATCTAGGCTATAATTCGGGACAAATTATAACTTGGATAAAAGTCTTATAGATTATATATAATTTAGTTAATAAAGTCAATAAATTCCAAAATATTTGATGACTTCTTCTTTATTTTTACTTAATTCTTGTTTTAATTCGTCTATATTAGCAAACTTTTTCTCATCTCTAAGTCTTTTATAAAAGGTAATAGTAACTTCTTTACCATATACATTTTCATTAAAATCTAATATATATGTTTCAATAGTAACTTTATTATTGCTATCAATAGTTGGATTATTACCAATATTAGTCATGCCATAATAGGTTTTATTATCGATAATAACTTTTGTTATATAAACTCCTTCTTTAGGAATTATATAATCATAAGATGGTTTAACATTAATTGTTGGAAAACCAATTTCTTTTCCAATTTGTTTACCCTTAATAACTGTTCCTTTTAAATAAAAATTATATCCTAAGAAACGATTACCATCTTCAACATTACCTTCTCTAATATACTGTTTAATAATACTGCTTGAAATCTTAGTTCCATCATAATTATTGACATAATTTAATATAACTACATCGCTGAAATAAGATTTTAATGAATAAATGTCACCTTGAGCACGATAGCCAAATCTAAAATCAGGTCCGCAAAATATTTTAATAGGCTTAAATCTAGTTAAAATATTCTCCATAAATTTGCGGTAAGACATTTCTTTAAATTTTGAATTACAGACGAAAATATAAACATTATCTACACCTAATTCAATAAATTTATTAATCTTATCATCTAAAGATAATATAACTTGCTTATCATTAGATTTAAGTGAGCGATCAAAAGAAATAACTGATAATAATCCTTTACTCATATATCTGGCTGCACTTATTAATTGATAATGTCCAATATGTATACCATCAAATAAGCCTAAAACTAGATTTGTATCTGGTATAATCTTTTCTAAATCTTTTTCACTTTCTATATATATAATACTCATATCTACACTATTATAATGATTTGCTAGGCAAAAAGAAATAATAAAAAGTTCTATGTTTGCGTTTCATATTTGTAGGTCGATAAAAAAATAAAAGAACCCTATAATTAAATTTGCATATATAAAAAGAGGGTTCTATATGAATATATTAGCAAATTTTAACGATAGTTTAACCGAATATTTTGAAAAAGTTGAT